>CANHVD010000141.1 GCA_947463775.1 Planctomycetaceae bacterium
ATCCAGCGAATCAGAAAGACTTCTTTGTCTTTCATGTTCTTTGGGAGAACCAAAGAGGCAATCGCCGGCATGAAGGTCATGGAGAGAATCAGCGATCCTCCCAGAGCAAACAACACGGTCAAAGCCATCGGACGAAACAGTTTTCCTTCCGTCCCCTGCAACATCAGGATCGGCAGATACACGATGGAAATAATCAGTTCCCCGAACATCGTAGGTTTACGAACTTCGATGGCAGCATCCCGGATCACATCAGTACGACTGCGACCTTCCGAATTGTGTGAGAGGCGATGAATACAGTTCTCGATCATGATCACGGAAGAGTCCACGATCAGTCCGAAGTCGATCGCACCCAGACTCATCAAGCTGGCGGTCACACCAAACATCTGCATCATGCTGGTCGCAAACAACATGGAAAGCGGAATCGCCAGAGCCGTAATCAACCCTGCTCGGAAACTGCCCAGCATGACCAGCAACACAAGAATCACCAGCGCTCCGCCGTGAAACAGGTTGTCGAGAACTGTGGCCAGAGTTCGGCCGATCAGTGCAGACCGATCATAAGTGATCTCAATATGGATCCCTTTTGGCATCGTCTTTTCAATTTCTGCGATGCGTTCTTTGACTCGCCCCACGACTTCTCGGGAGTTCTCGCCGATCAGCATCATCACAAGACCTGTGACAGCTTCGCCTCGTCCATCGCGTGTCACCGCACCCTGACGCGTCATGGGTTCAATGCTGACTGTGGCCACATCACGAATCAAGAGCGGCGTCCCTCCCGCTTCACGCCGAATAACGATCTGTTCAAGATCTTCGATGCTGGTCACGATAGCCTGGCCACGCAGAAATCTCTGCTCATCATGATGAATCACATAACCGCCCCCGGCGGAGGTATTGTTTGATTCCAGCGCAGTGAAGATCTGCTCCAGCGTCACCGAGTAACTATTCAGCAATTCGGGGTTGGGACGGACCTCAAAAGTCTGATAGAAGCCACCATGAGTATTGATTTCCGTGACGCCTTTGACCTCCCGCAGTCGTGGGGCAACGTCCCATTCCAGAATTGTGCGTAGTTCCATTGGCGTATGAGTCTCGCCGCGAACTTCAAACTGCAGAATTTCTCCTAATGCAGTCGTGAGCGGGCCCATCTCCGGCACTCCGTAGCCGGCCGGGATCTTCGAGGCCGCATTACTCAATCGTTCTGCGACGAGCTGTCTGGCACGATAAATATCAGTGCCTTCTTCGAAGACAATCGTGACCACTGAGATACCGAATTTCGAGACGCTTCGCAGCTCCTCCACGTCCGGAAGTCCACCCATCGTGACTTCAACCGGCTGGGTGACGAAACGCTCGACTTCGACCGGCGATAAAGAGCCCGCATCAGTGATCACCGTCACCTGAACATTGGTCATGTCGGGGACAGCATCGATCGGCAGATGATAAGCCGCATTCAGTCCCGCAGCCGCCATCAGCAGAGTACCGGTGAGCACCAAAAAGCGGTTATCGAGAGTTAACTTGATCAGGTGAGCCAACATGGAGATTCTTTCAGCGAAGGTTTCGCGATATTCGCGCAGAGAAAACGAGCCTCTCGATCATTCGGAGGCGTCCAGCATTCCTGCTGCGGTCCGGTCAACAACATGAACCGCGACGGTCTATTCTGATTCGCCCTGCAGCAACAACTCGCTCTTCAAATAGAAGCCGCCATGGGCCACCACTTTTTCGCCCTGGCTCAAACCTGAAAGGACTTCAACCATTCCAGCCGTATGTATGCCCGGAGTAATGTCGACTCTGCGAAACGTGGACTCTCCATCGGGCGTAAACACAAAAGATTTCTGGTCATGTTCCAATAGTGACGATTCAGGAATCGCCAGAGACTCGTGACCATCTGCAACTGGCACTGCAACTCGAACGAACATCCCCGGACGCAGTCGACCATCGGAATTATCAATCACGGCCACAAGCGGAACCGCATTTGTCGCAGGATCAACTTCGCGGCCGACGAAATAAACACTGGCCTTTCGAGAAGCCTGGCCCGAGCCTGATGTGAACACCTGCAGTTCATCTCCGGGCTTCAGTGTCAATGCGTTCCATTCACGTTCACGGAGATCGGCGGCAACCCAAAGAGTTGTGGTATCTGCGAGAGTCAGAATCGCATCTCCGGCATCAACACGTTCAGTGGCAGCAAACTGACGGCGTTCAATAGTGCCAGCAAATGGTGCTCGCAAACGTACTACTGAGAGCAGTTCCGGTTGCAGATCGGCATCCGCATCGGCCTTCTCAACAACATTCGGGGCACCTGGCTCAGCCAGTGATTTCCCGAGCAGTGTTCGCACCGTCTGCAGGCTGACTCGATGTCTTCGGTCTGCATCTTCCGCCTGGGCCTCAGCCTGTCGGCAACTTTGGAGTGCCGTAAAGGTCTGCTCCTCAAGTGCCGCCATCAGAGCTGCTTCGGCATTGTCCCGATTGTTGACTCGCTCCTCGACTGTCCTGCCGGGGATCACACCACTTTTCGCATTTTGCTCGGCAGACGCAACGAGCGACTCGGCCAGCAGCAGATCAGAATATGCTGTCAGCAACTGATCACGCGATTTCCCCAGGATCGTGTCACGAAACTGCACTCTGATATCTTCAACGGACACGCGTTTTCGAATGGCGTCAGTCAGTTTCTGCAAGCCTTCGCATGTGGACTTCTGCCAGTCACGATTCTCCGTCGCGAGTCGAAGCTCAGCCTGTCGCTGAAGAACGTCCGCTCGCGCATTGCCTACCTCGGGACTATTGAGTTCCACGAGGACATCACCAGCCTGAACAGATTCACCCGGACGCACCTTGACGTCCATAATGATCCCGGCCGATGCCGATCGAATCTCAACATGGCGGCGGTCGTCATATTGAAGCCGCCCGGGAACCTGACTCACAGGCCGCAGTACATTTGTTGTTACTTCCGATAACGACACACCAACGACTTCCAGTTTCTGCGGTGGTAATGTCACGCTCATCGAATCAACTGCCGGCTCCACGACAGCTGGCTCTGAACTCGTCATTTCAGGTTTCGGCTTATCCGGCTGGAAATACTGCCAACCAAACCAACCTGTGATGGCAGCGGCAACGGTCACAACGCCAGTAATTACATTCTTCTTTGAGGGCATGGCTCGTCATCTCTCTGAAAATGCCTGCGTGAACTTGTCGCAAGAAGTTCGGAATCAACGTCCCGATCGCGACATAGAAAAGCCGTCGATGAGATGACTGGCTTTAAATCAGGCACACACCCGTGACGGCACAGAGTGGCACGTCAGTCAAAGGTGAAGAGAGAGCAACATGTTTGCGGTATTGGTCTGTCACGGAGCCCAGACCATGCATATCAGTGACAACACAGCCCAATCCAGGGCTGTGATCAAAAGCAAACACAATCTCGTTGGCCGCAGCATCGGAAGGAAGACTCGCAGCCGCACAGGCGAAGACCGCAAGCTCGGGAGCCGTTTGATCGCGCTCCGGCAATTCGCGACCTGTTACATCTTCTGGAAACGCCAGATGCCAATGCAAGCCAGCACAAATCTCATAGCAACCGTCATCATGAAACCGCTGCTGATGCTTGTCGAGTTGCTCAGATGAGCCCAACCAGCCGTGATCATGCAGAACTGGAACCGGTCCTCTCCACGCACTCAGGCACAACAACAGGCAAAACACCTGGTGCAGCATTGAATGATGTTGAGAGAAAAAACGGCTCATACAAATTTTACCCAGGGAGAAATCTCCCCTTCTATTATCGGCAGTAGCCCGTACCGAACTGCACAACCGCAGAGAACGAGACGTTCATCGTAGTTCCGAAAGCGAGCCCACGCCCAAGTTCTCTTTCGCTACCCTATTGCATCTTGCCCGTCCCGCAGAGCGAAGGCAAGTGCTTTTCGACTCTTGTACACTGTACAACATGCGAATTTACGCTTTGTCCCGGCCAAAACGCCCTAACATTATCACTTCCGGTACAATATTCCTGAAGGATGCACGAACGGCTTCCTGCCCTTAAGGCATTTCGTAACGGAGAGTTGACCATGAATTCCACGAAGACTGGTTATCTGATTTTGGCAGGACTTATGCTGCTGGGAGTCTTCCAGCACGCTTGGTACTGGCAACAACTGCCGGAACGAGTTGCAACACATTTTGGAATCGATGGAAAACCCAATGACTGGATGTCTCGATCTGCGTCGACCATAGTTTTTCTCGCTCTCCAGTTGGGCGTTCCAGTCTTCATGCTCGCCATGACTTCACTGGCGGCCCGAATGCCCGTCTCCATGGTCAATATTCCGAACCGCGAATACTGGCTTCACGCGGAACGACGTGTCGCCACGATGGCTCATATGTCGTTGATGATGACATGGATTGCCGTCCTCACGTCATTGTTCATGACAGTGATCGGTCACCTGACATTCATTGCCAACAAAACCGGCGACGGGCTAAACCTTCCACTCTTTCTGGCAGCACTGGTAATGTTTCTGATCGCGGTCTTCACGATTGCTGGTCGCAGCATGTGGCACTTTCGGATGCCACGGCAGTAGGCCTCTGCAACAATTTTTTCTGCGAACAATCAATCACCACGACGACTTAGCTCAAGACTATTGGACCAGCCCGGTTAGCGTTCCTGTCGAGTCGTTAAACTTCTCCACTTCCAGACCAGATTTCTGCGCCACGGTCAGCAGCACATTATTGAGCGGAGGATGATTGTTCTGGTCAAACGCCAGGTGCTGACCATGCCGCAGACCCAGCTTGCTTCCTCCCGCTACGATCAGCGGCAGATTCTTTGGTGAGTGATCACCGCCCTCGCCAGAGTTCATACCGGAACCAAATACGACGACGGTATTGTCCAGCATCTTGGCTTCGCCATCCGAGGTCGCCTTGAGAAACTCAAGAAAACGTCCCAGTCGCCCAACGTGGAAGCGATCAATTTCTGCCAGCTTCTTCAACATTCCTTCATCACCGCCGTGGTGCGAGAGTTCATGATGATTCTCACCACCACCACCATATCCGCCCGCCTCACGTGACCACTCAAACGTAATGACGCGAGTCGTGTCCGTCAGAAACGCGAGATACGAGACCTCCATCATCACATCAATCCACATCGGACGATCATGAGCGTTCCCGGGCTGGCTGGCGAGCTGCAAATCACGACTCGACACTTCCGGCTTCGGCACATCGACCCAGTTCTCAAGCCGCTGAACTCGTTGTTCGGTTTCTCGTACCGACGTCAGATATTCATCCAGCTTCTTCTGATCATTTCGCCCCAGCTTACGGCGCAACGCATCGGCTTCATGCAGAATCCCATCGAGGATTGATTTCTTCTCGGCATAACGTTTCAAAGTCGCAGCTCGATCTTCCGCGCTGTCCGGCACGAATAGCCTTTCAAAGACCTGTTTCGGAGAATTCTCGGCGGGCAGAGGAGTACCGCTGCGATCAAACGACAACGTGTGCGAATGCCCGGCCGAGCCCGTTCCTGACTGATCAGATAGCTGCAATGATCCGATTCGAGTTTCCCGGCCATGTACTTCGGCAAGAAGCTGATCCATCGAAACGGAGTTCGTATAATCACTGCCGGGGACCGCCTCCAGATCCGCACCAGTCAGCCACGTATCCGCGCCGCTATGACCTCCTTTTGACGCCGGATGTCCCAGACCAGTCAGCACCGTAAAGTCTGCTCGATGATCTTTCAGAACCTCCAGAGTCGGAGACAACGTATAATTCGTTCCAGCATCTTTCGGCACCCATTCCAGGATATTGACTCCGTTGGGAATATAGCAACAAATGAGACGCGGATGAGCTCCCAGCGACTTCTGCAGAGGCCGAAACTTTGACGGCGCGGCCAACACTCGTGGCAACATCGCATCCAGCATCGGCAGACTCAAAGCCACTCCAGCACCGCGCAGAAGATGTCGTCGTGAAAGAGAGCCTGTGCGAAAATCTATGGACATGGAATCGCTTTCATTCGCGGATGCTCAAGGCGTTTGATTCGCCGGAAATAAATTCCTGTGCTCGACGAATCGACAACTGAATTTGATCACTTCCTGGCTGTTGCCCAGCGTATTTCACCATGTCGGCCGCTTCAAGGAACTCCTGAAGTTGAATTGATCGCTCCGCAGAAAATGTCGCCCGTGTTCGCATCTCCCGCAGAAATTCTTCTGTCGTCTGTTCCGGAGCTCGCAATCCGGTCGTTTCCTCAATGTAGACGCGAACGATTCCGGTCAGCCGCACATAAAAATCCTTGAACAGTCCCTGTCCAGGCAAATCCATAGCCAACAGCGCACCCAACGCTTCACTTGCTATTTCTTCAGGCGATCTTTTTCTCTCTGTTGCCTCCCGTGACTCTCTGCGGCGAAGAAACCTGAAAGCAGCAAACAACAAAGCAGCAGCAGCCAACAAAACCCAAACCCACCAATAACGCTGATTCTCTTCAAGAGGCTGCGGCGGCAACATGTCTTCCAATTGCCCCAAATCCGGAACTTGATCGTCAAGCATTGACGAAACTTTCACCTCGATCGGATCCGAAGCAATCGTTGCGACCTTGCCCTTCTCCTCCGATGAGTCTCGATGATCAACAAACTCGATCACAACCGACCTGATGAGATGAATTCCGCTATGAACAGGCTCCAACTCATAGCGAAACTTCCGCGTCCGCTCTTTCGATTCAGAGGAATCCCCTGAAGAGTCTTCGTGGTAATCTCTGACAACAAAATCACCGACCGCGTTTCCGAATGTCGGTGCTTTGATCTCAATCTGGTCCGGGGCAACAACTTCAATTTCCAGGTCGACCAAGTCCGACAGGCGCGGCTCAGGAGGGCTCACGCGAACCGTCATCCGCACTGGCCCCTTCTCAGAGACACGGCTGAGAACATCTTTCCCGACATCAACCCCAACCGATTGTGTCGATCTGTTGCAACCGGGCAGAAGCATCAGAAACAGCAACATGCTTCGGCCTAAGATAATGCTGACTCCGCGCATTACCGCTGCCTCTCACGCATGCGGAAGAACCTCTGCAAACTCTGGGCATAAGGCTGATCGGTCCGAATATCAAGGCGATCCACAGCCGCCTTCCGAAGCCATCCTGAGAGCGTCTTGTCGCGATCCGATGCTGCCTTCGCAAATAATGCACGGACCTGAGGATGCCTTGTATCCAGCTCAAGCAACTCGTCCGTCTCCGCATCTCGCAGTGTCACAAAACCGACGTCAGGAAGCTCCGCTTCACGCGGATCACTCAACGTCACGGCAATACAATCATGTCGTTGGTTGGCGATCGCCAAGGATTTCGAACAATCAGGTCCCAGGAAGTCACTCATCACGAACACGACGCATCGACGTCGTTGAACGCGCGCAATAAAGTCCAGAGCATTCGAAATATTGGTCTCAGCCTTCACGGGTTCTGTCGCCAGGAGCTCGCGAATTAATCGCAGAACACTGCCGCGACCTTTTCGAGGAGGAATATACCGCATGACATCGTCGGCGAAGAACAGAAGCCCGACCTTGTCATTGTTCTTCACCGAGGCCAGCATCAGAACGGCGGCCACTTCAACGGCCGTTTCCATTTTGCTAAGGCGCTGCGAGCCGAAAACTCCGGAGGCTGAAACATCAACCGCCAGCAACACCGTGAGTTCACGTTCTTCACTGAAGGTCTTGACGTAGGGAGCCCCGGATCGAGCAGTGACGTTCCAGTCGATGCTGCGAATCTCGTCACCGGGGACATACTCGCGAACGGAGTCAAACTCCATCCCGCGGCCTTTGAACGCACTGAGATACTCACCAGCCAGCAGATCATTCACCTGACGGCGAGCCACAATCTGTATGCGGCGAACTTCCCGAAGTACGTCTTCCAGCTCACGAACGGACATAGAGTGTCACTTGACTGCATGAGAAGTCGTTAGGGGACCGGGACAGATTCCAGCACACGCCGCACGATATCATCAGAGGTCGTTTCCTCCGCTTCTGCCTCGTAGGTCAGAATGATTCGGTGACGCAGCACTTCCAAAGCAATCTCTTTCACATCCTGAGGAGTCACATATCCGCGACCTGCCAAAAACGCATTAGCTCTTGCGGCCAGACACAGGTTGATCGAGGCTCGAGGGGAAGCACCACACTGAATCAACGGTTTCAACTCCGGCATGCGGAACTCTTCCGGACGCCGCGTCGCTGCAACCACATCCAGTACATAATCGCGAACTTTGTCATCCATATAAATGGAAGAAACCGTCTTTCGAATCTCCATTAACAGGGCAGGTTCAAGCACCGGCTGAATCTCACGACGAACATCATCCAGTACCGTATCAACAACTTTGCGTTCATCCGCTTTCGTGGGATATCCCACAACAACCTTCAGCATGAACCGATCCACCTGAGCCTCGGGCAGAGGATAAGTCCCTTCCTGCTCGATCGGATTCTGAGTCGCCAGGACCAGAAACGGCTCTTCCAGCGGATACGTCTCATCACCGATCGTGACCTGCCGTTCCTGCATGGCTTCGAGCAACGCCGACTGTACCTTTGAAGGCGCACGATTGATTTCGTCAGCCAGGATCAGATTGGCAAAGATCGGTCCTTTGCGTGTCCCGAAAGATCCTTCGCGAGGATTGTAGATCATCGTACCGATCAGGTCGGCCGGTAATAAGTCGGGCGTGAACTGAATACGACTGAACCGGCATCGAATCGCACTGGCCAGACCTTTGATAGCCGTGGTTTTAGCAAGCCCCGGCAGGCCTTCCAGCAGCACATGACCACCAGTCAGCAGAGCAATCAACAGACGCGACAACATCACGTCCTGTCCTGCCAGCACCTTTCGCACCTCAGACCGAACTCGCTCAATCTGATCGGCGTATTGGAGAACCTGCTCTTTAATCTTCTGAACGTCAACAGACATAAATACGCACACCGGACCTATGAATGACCTAGCTTCGGACCTTATATGACAAACCGAAGACTCCTCGGCGAAACCTTTGGATCAAACACGATCCGTCACTCCGAGGCAAACATTTTTGTCAATCATTTACTCTGACCTTGATCCGGTTTCAAGCGAGGCCAGCCACATGTCTCTGCGAGTCCACCAGATTCCGTTTTAATCCCCCTCGATGACACAAACTTCAGGCCAGAATCTCCTCAATCGCCTGACCATAGTCCATATCCAGCCGCTTTCTTCCCGGCACTTCCAGCCGACGAGCATCCAGGCCAAGCAGCCGATAAATGGTCGCATGCAGATCGGTCACGTAATGAGGATGCTCAACCGCATGAAAGCCAAGTTCATCAGTCGCGCCGTGAATCCCGGGCTTGATCCCGGCACCGGCTAACCAGACAGTGAAGCCATGCGGATGATGATCTCGTCCAGTCGCAGATTTATTGAACATCCCAAACTCAACGCCAGGTGTTCTCCCAAACTCGGTTGTAAACACCACCACCGTATCTTCGAACATCCCTCGACGCTTCATGTCTTTCAACAAACCGGCGATCGGCTTATCGATACGCTCACACGAACGAGAATGATTCTTCTGCAACTCACTGTGAGAATCCCACTCACCATAGTCACTGAGGTACACCAACGTATAACGCACGCCGCGTTCGGCCAGTCGACGAGCTGCCAGACATCGTTGACCGTAGACTGCCGTCGTCGGGTTGTCGATTCCGTAAAGCTGCTGAGTTTCCTGAGTCTCTTCCGCCAGATTCAAGGTCTCCGGCACCGACTGCTGCATGCGAAACGCAAGTTCATAGGCATTGATGCGAGCCTGCAACTGCGCATCCTGAGGAAACTCCTGGGCAGTCATGCGATTCAACTGCTGGAGAAACTCAAACTCTCCACGCTGCTCAATGGCACTTACATCAGCCGCTCGTTTGCCGAACGAAAGTGGATTCGACGGATCCAGATGCAATTGAACTCCACCGTAGGTCGGGCCCAGATAATGGGCATCAAAATCCTCTTTCACTCGCGGATCTTTGAACTCGCCCAGAAACACAAACTTCGGCAGATTCTCATTCAGCGTCCCCAGCCCATAGTTGAGCCATGACCCGATGACCGGCTCCGGAGTATCCAACTTGTGCCGCCCGGTATGCATCTGAAACTCGGCCGCATGATCATTGTCTGTGGTCCACATGGATCGAACCACCGCAAGATCATCTGCACAACTTCCCAGATGCGGCAGCCAGTCGCTGACTTCAAGCCCCGTCTGGCCATACTTTCGAAAGCCGACCTGAAGGGGAAAAATCTTCGAATGCAACTCACGATCAATTCCCACGACCGAGCGGGATCGTTCCAAATACATCGGCAGCTTCTGAGGATTCGGAAGATTCGTCTGATCGTACGTTTTTCCACTCAGCTTGTTCAGCAGAGGCTTAGGGTCAAACGTTTCCATCTGACTGACTCCGCCCGACAGAAAGATCCAGATGACATTCTTTGCTTTCGGCGCAAAATGCGATCGGCCATCGGGCAGGGCATGTCCACCAGCATCAGCTGCACGAACAAAACCATCCTGATGCAACATGGAATTCAGCGCGATGCCGCCAAACCCGAG
>CANHVD010000142.1 GCA_947463775.1 Planctomycetaceae bacterium
AGATGGCCTGAATGGACTTTGGGAAAAGTTGCAGGTGGCAGATTCGGTCAGCAATGAGGCACCTCAGTTCGCTGACGTCAATGGTGATGGAACTCCTGAATTAGTTTGCACTCGCCAGGGCCACTACGGCTTTTATCTTCCGGAGAAAGATAAACCCCTTGGAGCCTGGCAGTTTGTTTCCGTCTCCGAAAAGATCGCACCGACACCGTTTGGACATGGTCTTGGTGTGGGCGACGTTAACAGTGATGGTCGCATGGACATGATTGCGACCGATGGCTGGATGGAACAACCGTCTGAAGGTGCAGTCGAAGGGGTTTGGAAGTTTCGCAAGTATCCCTTCGCGCGAGCCGGCGCGGATATGTTTGCGTATGACATTGATGGAGACAACGACTCGGACATCGTTACTGCTTTGAGTGCTCATGACTTCGGACTGGCGTGGTACGAAAACACGGGCGTCGACGCTAACGGTGACACCACATTCGAAAAGCATTTGTTGATGGGCGAGACGAAAGAAGAAAGCCCCTATGGTTTGCTCTTCACTGAACTCCATGCAGTTAAACTTGCGGATATGAATGGTGATGGTCTGCTGGATCTTGTGACGGGAAAGACGTATTGGTCTCATCATGCTCAGAGCCCCATGTGGGATGCAGGCGCTGTCGTTTACTGGTTTGAACTCCAGCGTGGTGCAGATGGAGCCGTTGACTTTGTGCCACATCTTGCTGATGGCGAAGCGGGCATTGGCCGTGGTCTGGTGGTGGACGACCTCAATAAAGATGGGCTGATCGACATCGTGTGCGGTGGCATGAAGGGTGCAAACATCCTGATGCACTCAGCCCCGTCTGTCACGGAAGAGGAATTTCTGCGGGCTCAGCCGCAGAAACGTAAGGAGATGGCTGAAGGACTTTCTCCCGAGGCGGCGGCAAAGCAAATGACCGTCCCGACTGGTTTCAATGTGCAGTTGGCAGCGGGCGAACCAATGGTCCATCAGCCGATCGCGATGTGTTTCGATCACAAAGGCCGACTGTGGGTCGCAGAAGCCCATACGTATCCTTTGCGAGCACCGGAGGGCGAAGGCAAAGATAAGATTGTGATCTTCGAAGACACCACGGGCGACGGCGTTTTTGATTCGTCGAAGGTCTTTATCGAAGGACTGAATCTGGTCAGCGGTCTGGAGGTTGGCTTCGGCGGTGTTTACGTCGGGGCGGCTCCCTATCTGATGTTCATTCCTGATCGTGATGGCGATGATGTTCCGGACAGTAGTCCTCTCGCTCTGCGAGAGGAGTCTTCCGGGGGCCCCGTGATCAATAAGGACGACAACGGGAAGCGAAGTGCTACCGTGCGGTCCGTCTCGCAAAGCGAGACGTCTACAATGAAAACAGCTTTGCAGTTCCCTAAAGACGTGCCGCCTGGAGCAATCGTACTCCGCGATGGATTTGGCTGGCAGGATACTCACGAAACGTTGAATGCATTTATCTGGGGGCCAGACGGTTGGCTTTACGGATGTCACGGCGTGTTTACACATTCCAAAGTCGGCCGGCCCGGTGAGTCCGATGAGCAACGACTTCCGCTCAACGCTGCAGTCTGGCGCTACCATCCGCAGAAGGACATCTTTGAAGCCTTCATGAACGGAACAAGCAATCCATGGGGCGTGGACTTCAATGACAGGGGCCAGGCCTTTATCACCGCCTGTGTGATTCCGCATTTGTGGCATGTGATTCAGGGTGCTCGCTACCATCGACAGGGCGGCCAGCACTTTAATCCGTACACATACGATGATATTAAAACGATTGCCGACCATCAGCACTATGTCGGCAATCTTGCGGACTCTGCGTGGTGGGGCCATGAACCGAAAGCGTCCGGGGCCACGGCCGATGCAGGGGGCGGACATGCTCACTGCGGGGCGATGATTTATCTCGGTGATAACTGGCCCGACGAGTATCGCAATCAGATCTTCTTCCACAACGTCCACGGGAATCGTATCAACTGCGACATCCTCGAACCCGAAGCTGGCACCTCAGGTTTTGTCGGTCATCATGGCAAAGACTTGATGCTGGCCAACGATCATTACTTTCGTGGAATTAATCTGCGGTATGGTCCGGATGGAACCGTCTACCTGATCGACTGGTATGACAAAAACGCCTGCCACCGCACAAACCCGGAAATCTGGGATCGCACCAGTGGTCGTATTTATCGGATTTCTCACGGAACTCCAAAGTCTGTGAGCGTGAATGCATCGGAATGGTCTGATGCAGAGTTAGTGGCTGCTCATGGCCATCGCAACGATTGGCATGTGCGAATGGCTCGAAAGATGTTGATGGAAAAAGGTCTGTCGGAATACGTGAAGGTGGCACTCACGAAGTTGTCTGTCGACTCTTCTCTTCCTGTCGAATCGCGATTGCGTTGTCTGTGGACGCTGCATGCCTGCGGTGCTCTGACTGAACAGTTGACTCTTATGCTGTTGTCAGACAAAGAAGAGTATATGCGGGCCTGGGCGATTCAGTTGGAACTGGAAGACAAGGTTCTGTCCGATTCCGTATTAAAGCGTCTGACAGAAATGGCGGCCGATGATTCGTCCGCTGTTGTACGTCTCTATCTTACTTCAGCCTTGCAACGTCTGCCGAACGAATCACGTTGGGGCATCGTGACGGCATTGGCGGCTCGAGCCGAAGACGTTAATGATCACAACCTGCCACTGATGATTTGGTACGGCACCGAACCGTTGGTTGCTGAAGATTCGAAGCGAGCGATGGAGCTGGCTCTGCAGACAAAGATTCCGCTATTGCGTTCGTACATTTTGCGGCGAGCCTCCGCGACGAATGAAACTCTGCCGGCCGTTGTGGCTGCTTTAGGAAGCACCACCGACGTTGAGCTTCAACGCGAGATTCTGACTCAAATGATGGCTTCGTTTGAAGGGCGAGTTGACATCCCGATGCCGGAGTCATGGAAAGCCACGTATGACGCTCTGCTGAAAAGTGATCAGCAGGATGTTATCGACCGAGCAAATCAACTGGCGGTCTTGTTCGGCGATCAACGAGTTTTCCCGCCGATGCGTTCATTGCTGGGCGACGCCAATCAGGAACTCGCGCGGCGACAACAGGCTTTGAGCGTTCTGGTCAAGGGCCAGGATAAAGCTGCAGTTGAAGTTCTGCAGACGGACGCAGTTCTGGAAAATGCCGATTTGCAGGCTGCGGCCGTACGAGCCCTCGCGACGCTGGGAAATGATTCGACGCCGGCATTGCTGCTGGAACGATATGGCAAGTTTCCGAACGAACTGAAGACGGACGTTGTCAGTACGCTGGTCTCCCGTCCGACCTGGACGAAACTACTGCTGACAAAGATTGCTGAGGGCGCGGTTCCCAGCAGCGATCTGCATGCGTTTCATGTGCGTCAGATCGTGACGTTTAACGATTCCACACTGAATGAGATGTTGAAAAAGCACTGGGGGGAGATACGAGAATCGTCGGCTGATCGTAAAGCTCAGGCGGCCGCGTTGAAGAAGGATCTTGGTCCGAGAGTTCTTGCCAGAGCCAATCTCGGAAATGGCCGACGAGTTTACTCGAAGACCTGCCAGAACTGTCATCGGCTGTTCGGTACTGGTGGTCAGATCGGTCCGGATATCACCGGTTCCAACCGAGCGAACCTGGACTACATCCTGGAAAATATTCTGGATCCCAGCGCGGTGGTGGGGCGCGATTATCAGGTGACCGTCGTTGCCCTGCAGAACGGTCAGGTGATTCAGGGACTGCTGAAACAGGAAACCGATAGTGCTCTAACGATTCAGACCATCAACGATAAAGTCGTTGTGCCTAAGTCAGAGATTGAAGAACGGACGCTGTCGAACGTTTCCATGATGCCCGAGCGTCAATTGGAAACACTGACGAAGGATGAAGTGCGTGACCTTGTCGCTTATCTTGCATCTCCCGGCCAGGTGGTGCTCAGCGGGCCAGCTTCACCCATCGATGCAAAGACCGGAAAAGTTCCGGGAGCAATTGAGGGCGAAGCCATGAAGGTCGTGGAAAAGACCGGCGGCAATGCCACCAGTCAGAATATGGGTGGTTTTCAGGCGGACCGCTGGAGTGGTAACGATCATTTGTGGTGGACGGGGGCCAAGCCCGGCGACAAGCTGAGCCTTGAAGTGCCTGTCGAGAAAGCTGGTACTTACGACGTCGAAATCGTGTTGACTCGAGCACGCGATTACGGCGTTGCGAAGATCTCCATCGACGACAAAGTGCTCGATCCGGGGCTCGATATGTTCAACAATCCGGACGTGATAACGACGGGAGTGTTGTCCTTCGGGATGAATGAATTGGCAGCCGGCAATCATCGCATCACGTTCGAGATTGTCGGGGCAAACCCGGAGGCAGTAAAAGCTTACATGCTGGCTGTCGACTATATTCGAATGGTTCCGACACAGAAGAATTCGGGAGAAAAGAATCCCGCGGAGAAGAAGTAGTTCTGCGTCCAAACCAGGTTGCTGCTAAAAAATCAGGACCTTTGTGCAATCACAGCACAAAGGTCCTGTTTGTATCCGCCAGGCTTGAGAAATGATGATCAGCCCTGCTCGTTGGTGCGAACGCGTTTCAGGATCTTCAAGATATCCTCAATGAACTGGTCATTCACAGCCAGAGAAGGAAACTGGCTTACTCGCACCTGGTCAACAATCCACTGCCGTTCGTTGCCGGGCTTTTCGACATAAAGAGCCGCCAGGACAATTACAGCAAGATTTCGTTCTTCAGCGGAGCGAGTAAACAGGATGTTTACAGCCTCTCGGCGCATCCGCTCTGCTCGACGTTCAATCACATCGATTGGCTCCGGAGGCTGTGTTGCAGCCGATGTCTTTGCGGATGCTTCTTTTGTCGTTGCATTCGTCATTCGTGGCTCGCCAAACACAACTTCGGGAGCTGGCTTCAGAGCATTCATTACGGTCAGCCAGTTGGGTCCGATGTTCCTGTCGATCGAAACTCCCAGGGACTGATAATGCTGTAAGAGTTGCACCTGACTAAGTACCGGTCTCATATCGTCTGCCGCCTGAACCGTGACTGACGGAGAACGCATGCGTCCAGCGAAATGTTTGCGATCTCGCACCCAGCGGGGCTGACGAGACACATAATTCTGCAGACTGTCAGCTTCATCCTGCTGACGAAACGTGGAATAGGAGTTTCGCTCGGCAGTCTTGATTAATTGCTGCCGCAGAAACGATTCCCGAAACGCGCCACCAGTTCCCATTTGGCTCAGAGTTTTCACGTAAACAACTCTGTCACCGTCCTTCAGTTCAATTCCCGTAGGCACTTCGGGAACGGAATGGGTGGCAAAGCTCGCTTCAATCCGGCACGAACAGAGCGGCCGAAAGTGCATGTCTTCGGCACGAAAGATGGCCACTTCATTTGCTTCATTCAAGCCGTGGGCATCGCCGAGATCGATGATCGGGTGATTTCCTTCCTGGAGGTGTATCGTCCCGAAGAACTCGATGACCCCGGCACCGTCCAGCTTGTCGATCTTATCGGCGACTGCTGGCTCGGCTGTAAATCCTGTCCCGCAGGCAACCGTCAGGGATGCGACGACGCGAAGAAAGAGCTGGCGAGAAAACAAAGACATAGTCGGGGGCCTCGATACGACGACACGGCCGAGCGGAGTGCTGGAAAAGTTGTCCCAGCATACTCGGAACACCCAGGCTGTCGCAAAGAGAATCCTCGACTACGGCACATGTCCCGGATTCACCATTCTCCGATCAGTCCACCAATCGGAACAAATCCGAGAAATCACGCTGTTCGCCGAATCGTCAGTCTGCCTGTCAGAAGGCACGAAACACCGGCAAAATCGCTGACACCGGAATGAGCCGCACCCGGCTGGATCGGTTGCGGTCGATCCAGCCGGGGGCTCGCGGGTTGCAGTACTGACTCATCATCGGACTGCGTTAACGGACTACTTCTCTGACGACTTCGGTTGTTCTTTTGGCGACGTTACGTCTTTGGAAAGCTCAGCAGTTCTGAAAGGCATCGGTTTCCCGGCGGGCAGACTCGCTTCCCTCACAGGGCTGGAGCTGTCCATGACAGGGCCATCTTTCGGCGGGTCAAAGAACAAAAGCTGCGGCGACATGATGACGCTGCGATCAACAGACGTCACCTTCTCGGATGAAGCGTTCTGCCCCTTATTGCCCTTGCGAGGTCGTTGCGCCACTTCGATCAGCTCGCCACGCCTTTGCGGCAGAACACCTTCCATCTGATCGGCGACCTGAACAACCCATTCCGGCTCGTCACGAACAGCTCGAGACATCATGCTGCTGTACAGCGACACTTCGAATAGATTGCGATCCATCATTCCATTCGTCACGGGCGTCAGCATTTTGGCAACGGCGGAGAAAGCGGACGACGGGAACTTTACAAACACATCTGCTTTTTGACTGACCGTGTGAGTGCCATCCGCTGCTGGTGTGTAGGTCGCTCGAAACCAAATCAGGGCTGATGCTTCCAGCGGCTTTGGCAGCAGAACGTTGTGATACGTCCCCTGACAAACAAACACCATCTGGTTCGCGTCCTGGTACAGGATATCAGCGATGCCTTCTGAACCATCGACGGCTTTCGCTTCGTATTCCATGGGCCCCGTCTGCCACATTTCGAAGCGTGAGATTCCCATCACCCGCCATGTACTGACTGCGACATCAGGATGCTGCAACAGATAACGATACATTGGCTCATCAATGGAGTATTGCAGCGAAGGCAGGCGACGATACTGAGAACAGTCGTCCATGATCGTCTTAGCCCGCTGCCGACTCGCGGGCGCCATGGCGTGGAGCGGAATTGAGGCGACTGTTTTCTTCTGCAGATCAGACGACGATTCGCCCTTCGAGACGATGCGAATCCCGGCTTTAGTCGCCAGTTCTTCGAGCTGATCTCCGTACGAAGGCTGACTCAGCAGAGTCGCCAGCATCACCAGCATGAGTTGAAGACAACGGAGACGCGGAATTCCGCGAAACTTTCGCTGTCGACTTACTGAGATGCGACATGGCACAGTGTGATTCAGCAGCGTACTGCCAACCTCTTTCAGCACTGTTTTTCTTCGCATGACGCCCCCTGAAAACTCGGGCTCGCGCAGATCATCCGCTGCAATCTCATGACACGGCGACACTCTGGTAACCGCATCATGATTCAGCGTACAACTCTGCAAGAGCTGCTGGCGTGCGATGCTGTTTGAGTCCCCCCGGAAGTCAAACGCCGCACAAATCCCCCGAACTGAATAATCGGAATTACGGGAGCAGGCGATGAGTCCATTCCGAAGATCCGCAGACTCTACGTGGTCGTCAAAGTCAACGGGACGGCAGATCGTTGGTGTTCGGGGGAATTACCAGAATGCGTTCGGTGAATCCTGCCGAATTGAGTCGTGCGATGGGCTTTGTTTGTTCAGCGACACTGCTGACAGCTTGAGGGCGGGCAGCGACGGTTCATACACAATCGACTGATATCCAGTTTTTCGCAGTAGCAGTCATCAAGGCCGCGCTTGAAGTCATTGTGATCCGCGATATCGTCGATTGCGTCTGCGTAGTTTTCGGTCCACCCACAGCAATGACAGCCGGACAGAAGAGTCATGACTGTCAGTGACAAAATGGCAAATGAAGTTCGCATGGACATCCTTTTCCTGCGAGCAATCCAGCAAAGAGCCGCGGTGTTCCGGGCTGACTGAGTTCTCTATAACTCGGATCGAACGAACTCGAACTCCGACTATAGTCGCTCGCACCGGTAGCATGACGCGTGTGCAAGGAAATTTTAGCAACTGTCGCACAACTGTTTCATCCCACAGGACCGGCCTCTTTGTCGGCACTGGTCGAGGCTGGATGTCTCGCATCCCGAGCCGCGGACTTCATGAATCACTAAGGTGGCGTTTCGGTCGGAGTTGACTATTCTGTGGACTCGGCAAGCCGTAACCAACGGCAGGTCGGCGTCTGTTGAGAGTCCTCCGGAGAAGCTTCCGTGTCACAACGAAAACGAATCCTGTTCCTGTGTACTGGCAATTCCTGCCGCAGTCAGATGGCTGAAGGTTTGCTGCGGACTTATCATGATGATTGCTGCGAAGCACTTTCCGCAGGTGCGAAACCAGCCGGATACGTACATCCGCGAGCCGTCACGGTGATGGCAGAACTGGGTATTGATATCTCACCGCAACTGAGCAAATCGATTTATGAATTCCTTCCGCCCAAGGGCAACCCGCCGGACGTGGTGATCGGCGTCTGCTCCAAGGCAGACGAAAACTGTCCTACATTTCCGGCTGCCGTGGAACGTTGGCACTGGCCGTTCGACGATCCGTTCCACGCCACTGGTTCCGAAGAAGCATTGATGTCAGAGTTCCGCCGCGTGCGTGACGAAATTCGCTCGAGGCTGGATCAGGAATTTGGACGGACGGCCTGAATTCTTCAGCAAACGACTTCGACAGTGTTCTGTTCGATTTCCACATAGAGAATGTTCTTCCACTTTTGTTTGACAGGTTAATCGCCCGAATGACTCTTTCTTCACTTCCCCTCAGCTATTGCACCAACGTTCATCCCGGCCGCACGGTGGCCGAAGTGATCAGTGGAATTACCGAACAGTCAGCTGAGGCCCAGCGTCATCTGGATTTTCCGATGGCGGCAGGACTGTGGCTCGCCGCCAGCGTTGTGCGAGAACTCAAAGAACAACCCGATCAGTTGGAGCAGTTGGCTCAGGCTCTTTGGCAGCATGACCTCTGTTGTTACACCCTGAATACGTTTCCTTACGGTGACTTTCACAGTGAGCGGGTGAAGGAACAGGTCTACCTTCCGGATTGGACTAGTCTCGCACGAGTGACATACACCGAAGAGTGTGCGAATCTGCTGAGCCAGCTTTTGCCAGCCGGAGCCGAGGGAAGTTTGTCGACCGTTCCGCTGGGAGGTCGTATGAATCCGCACGGTCCGGATTTTCATGCGTCGTGTTTCAGCCATCTGATTCGAGTTGCCAAGCATCTGAAGGAGATTTTCGACACCACTGGTCGCAAAATTCGTCTGGGTCTGGAACCGGAACCGATGTGCGAAATGTCAGGGACTCGTGAGTGGACTCTGCCCGCGTTCAAGCGTCTCTATGCTCAGGCGGACGCGTTGAACTGCGAAGATGTTGTCCGCGAATACATCGGACTGTGTTTCGATGTGTGTCATCAGGCGGTTGAGTTCGAAGACGTGCAGCAGTCTATCGATGAATTTGTTCGTCACGGAATTCGTATCAATAAAGTACACATCACGAATGCGGCAGAGCTAATCGATCCCGCCAATAACTCAGAAGGCCGTGAAGCGTTGTGTCGATTCGTTGAACCGCGATATCTTCATCAGACTTACGCAAAGTTTAAAGACGGCAGTGTGAAGTCACGAGTGGATCTGTTGGAAGATGATATTCGTCGCTCACCATCCGATGATTTCCTCAACGCCGAAAGCTGGCGAGTTCACTTCCATGTGCCAATCTTTGCGGAAACTCTGGGGCCGCTGAGAACGACTCGCCCGGATCTGGCCGCTGCACTGCGCAAAGTCGCCCGCCTGGACTACTCTCCGCATCTGGAAGTTGAGACCTACACTTGGCCTGTCATGCCGGGCGAATCAAATGCCGCCTCGATGACTCTCAGTGAACGTATCGCTCAGGAATTGCGTTCCGCTGGAGAACTGCTCGACGCCGCCGGCGACAGCGTGGAATAAAGCTTTTGAAGCGTATTGTTTGGTTAGCGGCACTACCCTGTCGGGCTGATGATTTAATCGTTTAACGGTGAGCCGGAGGCTTCGGCGCCAGGTTTCGTCTGCGGCTCGCCGTTAAACGAAAACGCTAAATTCGCTTTCAATAAGCTGCTCGCGACATGGGGCTCACGAAGTCATCGCCATCGGAAATCATCCCGATATGGTGACTTGTTGCGGTCGCCTTAATTCCGGACTGAGCAACTCAACGGGCCGCCTCAAGCAACTTAATCCACGGCCCGACATAGTGACCGTTGTCGTGGAATGTTCGGCCGCTGATGAGGTTTCCGTCGATCACGCAGGGCTCATTCACAAAGATACCGCCGCAAACTTCCAGATCAAAGCGGCACTTCAGGACAGTCGCCATCCGCCGACCGCGGACGCAGTCGGCATAAGCAGGAATCTCAACGCCGTGACAAACGCTGGCGATCGGCTTATTCGTCGCAAAGAAGTGCTTTGTGGCACGAACCAGGTCCTGGTCATACCGAATATACTCAGGAGCGCGTCCTCCCGAAAACATGATGCCGGCATACTCTTCCTCTTTGATGTCGCGGAACGCAATGTCAGCTTCGATTGAGTAGCCTTCCCACTCCTTCGTGATCGTCCAGCCCGGCTTCACTTCATGCAGAACCATCTGGTATCGACGTTTCTCAGGAGCAGCGACCACTGGAACAAAACCAGCTTCGATCAGACGGTAATAAGGGTACATCGTGTCGAGCGTTTCCGTGGCGTCGCCAACGATGATGAGCACTTTGTTGCTGGATGACATTGTTG
>CANHVD010000143.1 GCA_947463775.1 Planctomycetaceae bacterium
GAAGTAATTGTTCGTCGGTGTAGGGCTTGAGAAGAAATCCATCGCTGCCGGCGATTGAGCCTGTGCCTTGCTCCGGGCGTCTCAATCCGCTGCTGGCGATGATCGGGATGTTTGCACGCAGTTGTCGAATTGAACGGATCGTTTCGGCACCATCCATGTTGGGCATCATCATGTCAACGATGACCGCGTCGATCGTGTCACGATGCTGACCAAACAAAATGATGGCCGCTTCACCACCAACGGCGGTCAATGTCCTGTAACCGCAGGAATCAAGAGCCTCTCTCGCGACGTGAAGTATAGATTCTTCATCGTCGATCAACAGGATTGTTTCACCATCACCACCGGGAATCATGTGGTTGCCGAATTGATCTTCTTCTGCATTCTCATTCTGCGCGGGAAGATACATTGCGAACTTTGTGCCGACGCCCGGCTCACTGTACACAGAAATATTTCCGCCGTGACTTCGAACAATCCCCATGCAGGTCGCCAGACCAAGCCCTGTGCCTTTCCCCTGGCCCTTTGTCGTAAAGAATGGATCGAAGATCTTGTCAATTTCGTTTGCCGGAATTCCAGTTCCGGAATCGGTCACAGAAATTCGAATATACTTTCCCGAAGGCACGCCAATGCTGTTGGAAGCATCCTCAATGGTCAGGTTTGTGGCATCGATCGTCAACGTTCCTCCGTTCGGCATGGCGTCACGAGCATTGATGGAAAGGTTCATCAGGACCTGCGACAGCTCAGTTGCGTCTGCCAGAATCGTCCACAGGTCTTCAGGAAATTCCGACCGCACACGAACTGTCTGCGGTAAAGTGTGACGCAGAATGCCGCATGTTTCATCGATCAAGAACTTGAGATCAACAATCTTGCGCGGCCCTGCCGTACCGCCGGCGAACGAGAGCAACTGCTGAATCATTGCCGCGCCGCGATCGGCGCTGGCTGTGATCGTATTGACGAGGCCGATGCCGTTTTCACTCGTGATATAGGTTCGCAGCAGCCGAGCGCCCATCGTGATCGGCGTCAGGACGTTATTCAGATCGTGGGCAATGCCGCTGGTCAACGTGCCGATGCTTTCGAGACGCTGAGAACGTCGTTCGATCTGTTCTCGTCGTCGTTCTTCAGTGATGTCGATGTCGATCACCAGCTGGGAACTCGGGACACCCTTGTTGTCAACGATGAGTGACCGGCGAGATTCAACGGTGCGCTCTTCGCCATCCATAGTCTTCAGTTCGCGTTCGCCAATCCAGGCGCCGTGCGTGAGAAGTTCGGCAAGGATACCAGCCTCCGACAGACCGCTGGTGGATTTCATCAAAGCCCCGCCGATCGCTCCGATCGCCTGTGCAGCATGCCATCCATAAAGTTTCTGAGCACCTTCGTTCCAAGTCAAAACCTGATCCTGCAAATCCCGGATATGAATGGCCTCACGGATCAAGGACAGAATTGCCGTTTGCTCTCGCATGCGAGTTCGACCGGTTTCGCGTTCGGTCACGTCTCTGACAATGACCGTGAACAGTTCCTGGCCGTCAATAACTGAGTGCGAGATCACGGCTTCCGCGGGGAACTCACTGCCGTCGGCTTTTACACCCATAATGACGTGACCGTTGTTGACTCGACTCCGCGTGGCCTTCTCTCGCACCCCGGGACTGAGCAATTCAGTGAAGTCATCGCGGAAGGATTCTGAAATGAATTTCTGAAACGGAGAACCGGAGACGTCGCGTTCGCGAAGCTGGAACAACACTTCGGCAATAGGATTCAGCATGACGATATTGCCATCCTGATCGACAGCGACAACCGCGTCCATGGACGCATCAATGACAGCAACATGCCGTGCTCGTTCGGTCTTGAGTTTTGTGACCAGGCGATTTCGTTCACTTCGCTCCGCGTTTGTAGCGACAGCAGCCCCCAGGAAAGCGCCCAGCGTCAGAACCAACCCGGTCACCAAAATCATCGAATGACGACTCGCGAGCTGTCCGGCTCGACGATCCAGCACTTCGAGCTTCTCGTCTTGAATCGCAATCATTTCATTCGTAAGGTTGCGAAGCTTGTCCATCGCCAGCTTGCCACGATCTGTCACAACGATGGCCCTGGCTCTTGTAAAACCCTCATCATCAGAGCCCGATCTTCGAGCCGCATCGGTTTCTCGCAAGTCCAGCTTCTTCTCTTCGACCAGTTGCCTCAGAGTGACGAGCTTGTCCGTGCCGAGATTCTGGGTCTCGTGAAAGCGTTGAAGTTTCGCAAGACTTTCATCCGTCTTGTTCAGGCCAATATAGAACCGCTCTGCATAATTTTCTTTTCCCGAGACCAGAAAGCCTCGCTGGCCCGTTTCGGCATCTTTCATGGCCTCAAGTACACCCTGAACATACTGTTGAACCTGAGATTCTCGCAGGAGCTGGTCGCTTGTTTCGGCGGCATTCCAGGCCGTCAATCCGCCCAGCGCGGACAGGCAGATCACGCTGATCGACGCGGCGATCAACAAAGCATTGACCCAGTTCAAAGATCGAGCTGTTCTTGGCATTGGAATCCGTCAGTGTGGCAAATAAGGTGTCATGCCCTTCAGCAAAACTCAGACCAGTTAAAACACACGATTGGCATTTTCTGAATTGTCGTTTCGCGGATTCAATACGCCAGCCACTTGGCATGAGAACTGCTGATTCAATGGCTCTTCAACACTTCGTTGCGTGAGCGAATACGGCGGAACAACAGGGTTCGCTGTCAGAACGCCTGGAGTTGTTACAGAATGAAGGCACACTAGCTATGGCTGAAGAAAGAATAATCAAGGCCTTCGAGTCCGCGAAAGACCAATGGCAAACCTGTGATTGGCACACAGAATTTGGCCCGCTGAAACTAGACCTCAGCGGCCTGAGGTCATTTCAACTGGAACGATTGGGGCATGCGACAAGCGGCCAGGAATCTCGCGCATGGCGAATGGCGGCCACGTGGGTTCGAGAGGTCGAAACGACAGCAGCCCAAGCACAGGAATTCGCCACGATGGCTCGAGACGCTTTTCTACAGCAAAATGTGGACGAAGCGATGAGATGTATCAATCAGGCATGTGACCTGGAACGGCGCTGGCATCGCCAGCCAATCTGGGAACTGCTCAGGAAGGCCATTCATGACGAAACATCAGTGCCTGCGACTTGATTCCGGGATCCGTCAGACCCGTACTTCGTAAACACTCGCTGCTGGTCAAATCTCATGAGATCAGAACTCACGTCAGATTGCCAAAAAGTTGCCACAGTGGACAGCAACGTGCCACCTGCCATGCTGCAGGATTTATTAGCAGCGACGGGAATGTGCTCGTTACTCGGCAATAGCATTGAGATGCTCGAGCTTGTGACTCGCTATAACGCTATCCGGCCTGAGAGCAACATTCCTCCGGAAGTGGCCGTTCTTCCGAGTGAAAGCGGCGATCCGGATTCCATGATTGCCAATCTGCACCCTCGGTCAAACTCTGTCCCATTCGTCGATGCATCAAGTATTCGCATTCCGCAATGTTTCTTCGAGCGGCGGCGATCCTGGCGTATGCCTGGAACGGTCGGGACAGCGCCTGTTGTCATCGCGGAGCCTGTTGAAATCAAACCAAACGGCGATCTCTGTTTTGGCTAAACTTCCGTCTTATTTCTTTATGAGCGGCAGGCCGCTGCGTTTTACCGCAATGCTCGTCCTGACCACGACAGTGTTTGCGCTGTGGACGGATTCCTGCGGAGCGAAGCTTAGTCCGTCATGGCGGCAATGGCTGGGATTCGCGCCAATCAATATTATTGACTTGCAATGGCAGCAATCGCTGACCAGCCTTGTTGTGACTGCAGGAGAATGGAAATTCCTGCAGTCGATCCTGATGCTGACTCTTGCCGTTGGCTTCTGCGAAGCCGTCTATGGGACATGGCTCACGGTCAAACTATTCTTCGCTTCCCATCTGGTCGTCGTTCTTGCATTGTCGCTGCTGATCGTGCTTCCCGCACACTACGCTGGAACCCAGTGGGGCACCGCCCTGGCCATGCATCATGATGTTGGCCCGTCGGCCGGATACTACGGCTGTCTGGGAGCAGCGCTCGCATCGGTTAGCACTCGCTGGCGAGTTTCAATAATGGCGACGCTTTTGTGCGTTCTCATTGCTCGCCTTGCGATCTCTTTCAGCAACCTTCCGAACCATGCAGGGGTAGTGTCAGCCGATTTGTCTCATCTGATGGCTCTTCCTTTGGGGTTTGTTGCAGCACGAAGACAGATATTTGGGTCGTCCGTTACCGGTGCAGCAATCGACGAAACCCGCCAGAAATGAGAGTCGACACGTTCGCCAGAATTCTTGCTGATGCAAGACCGCCAGGGGATGCCAGGTACTTTGGAAACCACTTCGGATTGAATTTCGACTTGTAGCTGCGAAGTCCCTGAAAGTTATAGAACTTTTCGCCATGGTGAAACACAATACTGGAGACTCGATTCCACACAGGCCCAAGCCGGTGAGAGTCAATTCCTGACAGCGGCGCCATCCCAAGATTGAACCACTCATAGCCCTGATCGTGTCCCCATTGCATGAGCTGGATGAAGAGAAACTCCATCACACTGCGAGGAGCACTGGGAAGGTATCGCATCAGGTCGATCGATAGCTCCCGTTTGTTAGCTCCAAGCCAGAGATTCGCGAATGCAACGGGCGAGTCGTTGAGCAGGATCAATGCAATGTCACAGCGTCTGAGATACGTCTCGTTGAACGCCCCCAGTGAGAATCCTTTTTCGGCCGCTGATTTTTCGCTCAGCCACGCATCGGAGATCATTTTCAACTGCGGCATTAAGTCTTCGATTCGTTCACGCGGTACGATTTCAAATCGCAGACCTTCCTCACCGGCCTTTCTGTTCGTTCGACGCAGATCCTTGTGCGAACTATCAGTCAAAGAGAAATCCTTCAGCGGAACGCGAGCCTCTTCACCGAGTTTGATCATTGAAAGGCCCATGTCGACATAACGACTGAGCGTGCTTTCATCGACCTGATAAAACACGGGCCATACACCCGCAGAGTCGCAGGCTTCACGAAACTTCCATGCGGCATCATCAGCCGATTCTGTCGGTCCGACGGGGTCACCCATCGCAATCCAACTGTTTCCTTCGCAGCCAAACATGACGAAGGCTTTGCGGTCATGGCTGAAAATGAATCGTTTGTCTCCGAGCAGCGCGAGATTGCCAAATGTGGGTTCTTCGGAACGAACGATCGCAGCCGCTTCTTCAAACTCGGTTTCCGTGGCGACATCTGGAATTGTCCGATTTGGAAGGAGCAGTCTGGCGACGAAAATGATCATCAGGAACGTTGCAGCACCGACAAAACCGCGAAGGGCTCGTGGTGCGTCGCCGTTATAGGCGAAGCTCCACCAAAGTTCATCGCGGTACTCCACATGTCGAAATGCAAATAAAATGAGCCAGATCAGGAGTCCCAGTGACATCACAATGGCAGAGATCCAGGCAGCGTTCAGGGGCGCTGCAAAGAGGCGCCCGTGTCGAAAGAATTGAGCTCGACATGGGATCAAAGCCACAAGCACGATTGCGAGAAAGATGGCTTCTTCGTAGTCGAACCCTTTTGCCAGCGAAACAACCACTCCCATGCATAAGAGCCCCACGGTCAGGCTCCATGCGGCATCAATGCGTCTGGAAAGTCCTCGTGCAAGAACCAGCAGTAACGCGCCGATCACACTGCCGAGAAAGTGTGAGATCTCAACGATCGGCAATGGCATGAACCGTCGAATGACAAGCATCCGTCCTTCGGCTGCAGGCAAAGATCCCGAAATCAACAGGATGATACCGGACAAGAACACGGCCGCTGTCATCATTCGTGGCATCAGAATGGATGCCCATCGAACACTCGTCGCGGCAATTCTCGAGGCCTTCTCCCTGTTTTGGCGAATGGTTTCGACGGCAAGACAAACCACGGCAATCAGGAACGGCAGAACATAATAGATGATTCGAAACGCCAATAGCGACGCTACCAATGCGTGTGAGGTGCTGGAGAGCAGGGCGATCATCACAATTTCGAAGACGCCAAGACCACCCGGCACGTGGCTGACCAGAGAAACAAGAATGGCCAGCTGAAACACAGCGACGAAGGGAAAGAAACCGATCGCAATGTCGTTCGGCAACAACACAAACAGCGTTGCGGCCGCCAGCAGCAAGTCCAGAGAGGAGACAGCAACCTGTGCGATTCCATATTTGAGTGGAGGTGGTTGAAAATTGATCCCCAGAACAGGCACCGGCCTTCGTCGAAATGCACAGGTCAACAGGAACGCAACGACCAGGGAAATCAAGATCCATCCGGCTGGTCGACTTGTCATGATCGGCAGATGAAATCGAGCCGGAATCTCCATCGGAGTCGCAATAAACAGGAGGCCGCTTAGAAAGAAGAGTCCCATCCAGAACGTCAGCGTGATGTAGAAAATCAGCCGCACGATTTCGGCAATCGTCAATCCCAGGACGGTGTACAATCGGAAGCGAATCGGTGTCCCACCCAGGACGGTACCGAGCAGATTCGAAAACGCGTACGACAACAGGGATGCCGTCGCCAACTGCTTGATGGCGACTGGGTGATTGATCAGCCGGATTGCGATCGCATCGTAACCAATCATCACTGCATAGTTGGCACCAGTCAGCGCCACGGCAGCCAGAAGAGAGCTGACAGGGATCGAGCGAAAGCTGCTCACAACACCTTGAAGACTCAGTGCGCCAAATTCATGATAGAGCAGCCAGAATGCAGCAAAGAAAACACCCGTCGTGATCGCCGAGCGAAGATACGGCCACGCTCGATGCAATGCGCGTTCGCCGTTCTCAACTACTGCCGGCACTTTTTCTTCTGTCAGGTTGTCTTTCGAATCACTCATCGAACTTCAATGTGCAACCTCAGAGCTTGGACAACGAGAGCTTTCAGGTGACCGGCAAAAAAGAATTCGCCCGGAAACCGGCACGACGTGCCAACGATTGAATGAGTCGAGCACTTCACCAGCTGAAGCAACACCTCGCAAATCTTCAATCGCCGCACGCGCTCGGAGGCGCACATCTTATCAAAGACTTTGGCTTAATGATCACGCTCACGAATGATTTCCGGGGAAGACGTAAGCTTCGCAATGCCATTTCGCAATTCGAACTCTGTGATCGGTGATCGTATTTCGAATTGCACGACGACCTCAGATCTCTTCGGTTCCCGCGGCACTGGCGGATGTTCCTCGAGGGTATCAACCGCCAGTACGCTCTGGATTGCCTGAATGCTGAGTGTTCCGAGACGTGTAAACCACATGGCTCATTCTCCGATTCAATATCCTTGCATGATCGTTCCAAAATGCCGATGACACGGTGATCGACTGATATGCAATGCGTGTGCCAAACTAGTCTCAACGCGAAATAGCTGTGTTTTCGGCCGTATAGTCCCACTGAATGTGGCGTCGTGATCAAAAGCTTTCCAATGTGATCTGAGATCGCGCAATTCTTTTGAAAGAGCGAGCGGAGTGAAGAAGTTCACCTTGAGTTCTCAGGGAGCTACGTGAACTCTTCGTCCACATGTCATCGTTTCACAGCTCTCTGGCAGAAATACTCCGAGAACCGAATAGAGGACTCCGGCAGGTCATTTTAAACGGTAGTTTTTGTGGTGACGTTGGCGAAATCCATTGTGTGGTCTCAAACGTGCGTTAGGTGAACCGGGCTCTCTCCGCTCTTCAATCTGGCACACTTCTGCTCGATGGGGTGAGAGCGTATCTCTACGAAGGCCAATCGTCATGTCACAGACATCTATGCCCACTTCTTCATCCAGCGAAACCGCCCGAGATGAACTGAATTCGTCTCGGTGCACCAACACACGTTGCCTGACAGTGTCGCTAATCACCGCCGGTGTTATTCAGATACTGTTGGGTATTGGAGGAATCGTTGCTCCCTATTTCGCGGCAATTGCCGTGGAAATCCTCTTTGGCACCATCGTGGTGATGGTAGGCTGTGCGGAGCTGTTTTATGCCTGGAATCTACGCACACTTGGTGGTTCGTTCTGGCGCTATCTTCGAGCCGCCTGCTTTCTTGGTACCGGTGCAATCCTGCTCTTGTCTCCTCTTGAAGGACTCATGACGCTGGCCCTCGTACTTGGATTGGCATTTGTCTTCGACGGAGCACTGAGAGTCATGACGGCAGCCTACGCAAACCATCGTCGCGGATTGCTCGTTCTGGATGGAATCATCGGCATGGCAATTGGCGGGATCATATTGACTGGATGGCCGCAGGATTCGATCTTCATCGTTGGCACTGTGGTCGGCATTCGTTTAATGCTAAGTGGTATCATTGCACTGGTGATGGGAACTTCCCTGGCGGTCAAAACGCATTGAATTTGTTACGGTCTTCTCCTGGAAGCTGAATTGACTGCCGGAAACTTTCCATTGTGAGCAAAGACTGGCCACTCACTGCACCGCCAGAAACTGTCCAATCGAGTCTCGTTCGGCTGCGTTGCTTAAGATTCGACGCAAAACCAACAACTCGGACCCTGCTTCTTCATTCCGTGGAATTCTGCAGGTTACTGGCAGAGGGACTGCACCCCAACTTGCGGTCCTTCAGCCATTAGAACGGACGTTTCAAATGCTTCTGCTCTCTCGAAAGTCGAACCAGAGCCTGTTCATCAATGGTGACATTGAGGTCGTCGTTCTTGAAATTCGGCAGAATGTCGTTCGAATCGGAATCGTCGCGCACGATGGCTGTGTTGCGAAGCGAACTCTGTGAGCGCATGGCATCCAGCGATTCGTCGCTTTTGGCATCTGGTGCTGCCGATGAGATCGGCCGATCCTCAGGAGTTGCAGTCGCTGGCGGATCTTGAAGGCAATCAGGTGCTGCACAGCTTTTGTGAACGCCGTCGATTCTGGCGTACCATCAGCGCGATCGACGCGACACCTGAGGATTCAAGCACGAGACATCGGAACAGAAAACGGCCTCTGCTTTGGCTAAGTTGCACTAGTAAAACTTGAGGGCCGCACCCTCTCCGGATTTCTTGTTGCGCATTTCTAAGTTGTCCGAGAGTCAGTCCCGATTTATCAGGCGTCTCAATCAAACTCGCCGGAGACATTTCTGTCGTCCGGCGAGTTCAGGGGAAGCAGGAGGGATCCGCAATTCGGCCGTGAGATATTGCCGTAGCTGTCACCCTGGTGCAACAATTGTTCGTCGGAACTATCTGGCCGTCAGCTTCGCGCCATCTTCAATTTCCTGCCCAAGCTTCTCGAGTTCCTTTTCGAATTTTTCGATCGACGGCTCCGGTTTAGCAATCTCGTATTCGTGGACAGTAATCAGTTTGTCACCCAGTTCATCAAGACTGCGGACGGTCTCAACGGTTTCTGTTCCAAGTGGACGACCGGCCCATTTTGCAGCCGCTGCCATATAACGTCCGGCTGTAATCAGATGATGCCCGGCCACATTCGCTTCACGGCCTTCAAGATCATTGAGAGTGCTGCCCATTGCGTGAAAATGATGCCATGACAATGACATGTGAGCACGTGCGATCGCTTCTTCCAGCTTCTTCAGGGATGGTGTTGCATCCCCTTTTTCAAGTGAAACGGCTACCTTCCGAAGATCCTTTGCAGACTCCGTGAGGCGTTCCTTAGTAATCTTTGACTTGTCCCAGCCGGCCGTAATCTCCAGCATTGACGCAGCCTTCTCCAGTTCATGAGCCGCCGCCTTCATGTCCTGCTTCTCGTAGAAAGCACGAGAGTGATAGAAATAGTCGGACGGAGAAAACGTAATGATCTCTTCGACCATTTCTTGCTTTTCAGCGGCCTTATTCTCGACAGGCTTGACGGCCGTTTTCTTCTCATCGACAGCTTTGACTTCCGGCTTCTTCGCGGCAATAGCCTTCGGCTTGTCTTCGGCAGATGAATAGGAGGATATCAGCGTCGTCAGTGCGGCAACGCTCAGGAATGACAGAAATTTCTTCATGGTCGAAACTTTCAAATTTTATACTTTTTAGTTGAAACTGCGGACAAACTTATGGCCGCAGAAAGGATCAACAGGACTCAATTTCGAAAATGCTGGAAAGCATCGGGAATCGATCAGCGCGACGCATCTCCAGCGTCTCCTGGCAAATTCATGGTCAGTGAATCAAGACTCTAGTAAGAGATCGCAAGATTGTTCTCGACCTCAGTGACACCGGGTGTACTCCACGCCGCGGATGCAGCTTCTTCACGTTCGTGCCACGAACGAATCTTACCTGTGAGCGTGACCTTACTGCCGTTCGCAGTGACGCCCACGTTCTTTGCATCGATTCCGGCGTCGCGTTTCAGAGCCTTCTCGATGGACTCCTTCACGGCCGAAGGTTTAACATCAGGCTTTAGCGTGATATTGTTGGAAACTCCGCGAACACCGGAGATATATCGCACCGCATCAGCGGCCGAATTGCGTTGAAACTCCCACGAAACAGCGCCGTTCAAGGTCACCCAGCCATCTTCGATCGTGGACTGAATCTCGCCCGGAACCCAGACATTCCAGGTCAGAGAACTGACAACC
>CANHVD010000144.1 GCA_947463775.1 Planctomycetaceae bacterium
GCCGGTGGTGCACTGGAAGTCATTCTTCAGCGACTTGCCGAGTTCAAAGAGAAAGCTCAGTCGCTGAAGCGAAAGATCGTCGGGGCGATGATCTATCCGGCCGCCGTTATTACTGTGGCTGTGGTGATTGTGTCGTTCATCATGTTGTTCATCATTCCGAAGTTCAAAGAAATCTTTATTGGCTTCGGGGTTGAGCTGCCAGGACCGACGGTGCTTCTGATCGGTTGTTCGGACTGGATGATGTCCTACTGGTACATGCTGTTTGTAGGGCCCATAGGGTTTTGGCTCTTCGCCAAAATTGTGAAGAAGAACAAGACGGGAGCGTATGTGATGGACTGGCTCTCGTTACGCATACCGTTGATAGGCAAGATTTTGCATATCGGGACCATTGCGCGCGTTACCAGAACACTGGGCACCCTGATTTCTTCGGGCGTGCCAATTCTGGAGGCGCTTTTGATCTCAAGAGATACGGCGGGTAACGCGGTGTTTGTGCGAGCCTTCGACAATATCTACGCGGCGATCCGCGAAGGGGAAACGATTGCGGTTCCGTTGAAGGAAGCTCGCATCGTCGATGACCTTGTGGTCAACATGGTGGACGTCGGTGAAGAGACCGGTGCTCTGGACGACATGCTCTACAAGGTCGCGGACGTTTACGATGAAGAAGTCGAAGTGCGAGTTGAGAGTTTGGTGAGTTTGCTTGAACCGATCATGGTTGTTGTTCTGGGTCTGATCGTGGGCTTCATCGTGATCGCGTTGTTCATGCCTCTGATTAAGCTGCTCAACGACCTGTCATAAATCACAAGAAAGTACTTCTCCTCCTCTGGTGGAGAAGAAGGCCGAAAGGCCAGATGAATCATCTCCAAATCCCTTCTCCCCTCTCAGGGGAGAAGGTGGCCGTCAGGCCGGATGAGGGGTCTACTGCGTTTTACTGAACACTGAAAACTGAACACTGAAAACTACCCCAGGGTGTCCCATGAAACGTCATGAATCGCAAACCGCAGTAAACCCTTCACGATCCGGCTTCTCGCTGATCGAGCTGCTGGTCGTGATCGTGATTATTGGGATCCTGATGTCGTTGATCCTGCCGGCGTTGTCTGGGGCACGTTATCGCGCTCAAGTCGCTGCCGTCAGCACGGAGATCACTCAGTTGGATCAGGCGATTGCGTCGTTTAAATCGAAGTTCGGTGTGGAGCCGCCAAGCAGTCTTTTGGTGCCAGCATCCGCTGCGGGCTGGACGGCTGCCGATCGACAGAAAGTTCTGCGCATTTGGGATCAGTTTGACTTTTCAAATTGCGGTGGATTCAGCTACCCGGCTGCACCAATTCATCTGAATGGTGCCGAGTGCCTCGTTTTCTTCCTGGGTGGCCTGAATAGCGGCACTCCGACCTCTGCAACGCTCATTGGGTTCTCCAAGAACCCGAGGACCCCGTGGTCCAAGTCTGGTGAAAATCGCGACCTTCCTTTCTACGACCGCTTTGATCCGGATCGAATGGTTGATTTGGATGCCGATGGCGTTGTGGAATTCCTTGACAGTCTGCCGGGGCAGACGACGCCCTATCTCTATTTTTCGAGCCAGGGCAAGTCCTATCGGAAGACAAATGGCGCGGCCACATTGGACGATTTTGATGTCCATGGAGGAATGACAAATGCGAAAGATATGTCTTCGATTTACGTGGGTTCAGATGGCAAGACCCCGGAGCGAGCGAGCAGTTTCCAGCTTGTTTCGCCGGGTATCGATGGGCTATACGGACTCGGTGGCACCATCTCCTCTGATGCTCTGACGGGGACTCGTGCTGCAGAGGCAGACAACATTACGAACTTCTCGGGCGGCTTAATGAAGAAGTAATGTGATTTTCAGATCTCTCCGAATTCCGCTGGCAACCACGATGAAAACAATCCACAACACTAAACGAAAAAGAGCAGCATTCACTCTGCTCGAATTGTTGATTGTTATTTCTATCATCGCGCTGCTGATGAGCTTGTCAGTTGTTGTACTTCTGGGAGTGCTTAATCAGGCAGAGGAAGAAGCGACCTCAGCAACGATCCAGAAAGTGAATCGCCTCCTGGAGCAGCGAGCAGAAGCGTTTGACCGTTCGTTCAAGGGGTCTCGAAGAACAACTGCGATACAAATGATGCGTTCGTTGCTTGCTGACCCAAATTCCGATGGAAATACCAATGACGGAATCTTCGGTGTAACAGACGCTGTCGTGGAGATCCTTGCGAAGAAGGCTTTGTTTCGCCACGAGTTTCCGCAACGCATTGCAGACAGAACAGCCTTTGGCGTTTTTAGCGAAGGGACATACTTAGACACTGGTGTTCCCAATTCGATCTATTTGACCGTTTGTGCTCCGATTGCACGACAGGAACTAGGTTTGGCAGACACGGTCCCGCTCACTGATACGGCGATTAAGAACCACGTGAAAGCGAAGTTCAACAACCACGCGGCTGAAACGGAAAGCTCTGAATTACTCTACTACTTCCTCCTTAAGTCTGGCAGTTATGGTGCATCATCTGTTGATACAGATCGATTCTCTGGTGTAGAAATCCAGGACACGGACGGAGATGGTTTGCCAGAGTTTGTGGATGCATGGGGGAACCCTTTGCGATTCTATCGTTGGCCGACTCGCCTAATCGATACCGACCCCGCAGTGCCATTTCAGCCCGTACTTGCGAATTTGGCCGATGCAACGGACACGCCGCCAAGAATGATCAGTCAACTGGAGCGTGATGTGGCCAATCTGATCCTGAAAGGATTGCCTCCGGCACCAACATCACTCCCAAGCGGGGCATCACCGCGAGATCTTCTGCTCACTGATCCTGATGATCCCATTGGGCGAATTTACACTGAACTGGAGCGACTTGATGGAAACAACGGGAAACCGCTGTTCAGGTCGCATTTCAACGAAGCTGCATATCACACACCCGACACGTTTCATGCTCCGCTTGTCATTTCAGCGGGACCTGACGAAAGGCTCGGTCTTTTTGAGCCGAACGATACCGCAAATTTCGGCAATCTCGCAGCTTATGATTACACATTAGCAGCGTCACAAATCATTGATGCCCTTACTGACAACATCACCAGTCGCAACAAAATTTCTGGAGGTCGCTGATGAAGACCCCTGAAAAATCTGATCTTGTGAATCGCAATGTTCGCAGCGGTTTCACTCTTATTGAGCTGCTGGTCGTCGTCACGATTCTGGCGCTGTTACTTACCATGACAGTAATGGCAGTTAACTTTAATCGTGATAACGAACGTGTTGTCAGCGCGACGCTGCAAATTCAGTCGTTCCTGTCGGGAGCGAGAGACCGAGCGATCTACGCGAAGGAAGCTCGTGGAGTGCGATTCTTTCTCGATACGACCAACTATCGTGCGGTCACCGCAATGGCTTACATCGATCCGGCGGAGTACTGGAGCGATGGTGTGATTCAGCTTCGCCGATGGGACCTCAATGACAACGGCACCACGGACTCTTCTCCCGCCGACATCGTTGGTGATGGGACGGCAGATGAGAATCCGTCAGAGGTCCGTGTGGTGGCGGGTTCGGATCCGGGTTGGTGGGAACTGAAGCGGCGCGGATTGCTGTTTGATGGCCTTCGCATTCGAATCCCAAAGGGGCCAACAGGGACATGGTATTCAGTAAATACTCGGCTGATTGACACGACGGTCGCAAAGACTGAAGTTCAGAAGTTGATTCTGGAAGTTGCCTACGCGGATCCGGGCGACACTCAGATATCTCAGGCTGTGGCGTTCAGTTCGGGGGGCCCTGTTGACTATGAACTGGAGTTGCCTCCTCGAATTCTGCCCATGGATCCGGTAAAGCTGCCGTTCGACACGATCATTGATCTCGATGCCAGCAAAGTGCCACTTTCATGGCGTCCGGGGACGACACTTGCCTCGGGTGGGTCCGGGAACCTTCAGTATTCGCAGTTTATGGACGTCATTTTTTCTGCTCGAGGAAATGTGATCGGTGGAGCCGCTGCCGAGGGAGTGATTCACTTTTATGTTTGCGACGCACAGGACTCGATCACACTGAAAGAGGCTTACGTCACGTCAAGGACGCCCGTTCCATCTGTGACTGGTACGATGTTGTTCACAGAAAACGGCATACCCCTTGACATCAGCAGGGTCATGAGGTTCAACGCCGAGGTTCGCGGGAATCGCTTCATCCCAACGAGTGAAATCCGAACGCAGAACGCAGCCTGGCTTACAGGTCACGATACCTCCGCAGGAGAGGCTCCGTATCTTTGCAGAGATCGACGTGTTGTCACATTGTTTACCCAGACCGGAGGCGTTTCGACTCATCCCGTTAACGTGGCGAGCGATGCAGCCCCCGACTTCGATGGGATAGAAAATGATCCGTTCCTCTTTGCAGAAACGGGGAGGACCGGTCGATGAAGACGCTCAATCGAATCACAAAAAGATCTGGGGTAACGCTGACAGAAGTGCTGATGTCGCTCATGATCATGAGTATTGGCATTTCTGCCGTGGCGGTATTGTTTCCGATCTCTGTTCTGCGATCCGTCCAGGCGACACAGTTGACGAACGCTGCAATCCTGAAACGCAACGCTCAGGCATTGCTGGACATGCGGCAGGAGTTGGTATTCGACCCAGATGGCGATGGAAATTTCGATGAGCATATTGGGGCCCAGCAGGAGCTGAACTACATTGTTGACCCCAGCGGTTACTTTGAAATGGCAACCGGAGCCGCGTTTTCCACGGCGTCGTACGCAACTTTTGCAACGCTTTCGACAAACAACGATGCGACGCTGCCCAACGACTCAAATCTTCGTGGTGGTGCAGATTGGTTTGGCAACGCTGACACAAACGCTGACCAAATTCCCGAGCCGTTTCCTGTGCTTCCTCGATTTGACGGTGGTGTTCGTGTCGCCACGATTCCCTCAAATGCACCTTTGGGATTCCGACCTAAGGGCGGCGACCCAGAGGAAGCACGAGCACTGAGGCTTTTGGGCGCAACACTCTCCAAACTTGGCGATGGTTGGGAAACGCAATTTGACGGGCTTCCGGAAGAATTTGTTTTCTCCGATGGATCAACGGGAACATCCGCAGCTTTGGGCTCAAGCATTGTCGGCATCAAGTTCCCGGCAGATGCCGATTTGAGTGCCGTTCCAACTTCGGCTTCCATGGTTCCTGCTGTCTCTGGCAGTCAGATTATCAGCGACCCGGAAATTTGCCGCGTCGTGGTCTTCTCATCGGATGGCAATTTCAGCGTCGCCCTGCCTCTGATTGCGGTCGACAACACGTCCAAATTCGCAGTCTGGTCTGAAGACACGAATTTCGATAATTCATTGGCAGCCGGTGAAGACTTGAACAGAACGGGAACGGTTGATATTCGAACACTGCCTTCGCAATTTTATGACACCGTTACCGGAAGCTATTCGATTGGTCGCATCCTGCTTCAGTCCTCACGCACTCATGACTACAACTGGTTGCTCACAGTTCGCCGTGGACGCGATGGACAGGCGCGCGGTGTCGATGTAGTGATCACTCACAACAAGGATGTGACTCCGGACAATGAACGTGTCTTCACGGCGAGTTTCGATACTCGAACTCCGTACGTGATTAATGTTTTCAAATCAAGCGGCCTGCAGGAGAGCGGCGAACCGGCGGTACCTGCGATCAAGAAGTCCGGCTATATACTGGATATCCAGAATGCGAGATGGTATCGGGTCCTGGACTACATTGAACAGGACGTAACCATATTTAATGCCTCGGGACCGGTCACTGCTCCGGGTTACATAATCACCCTTGAAGCACCTGTTCTGGAGAACTCTCCATTTGTATACGACGCCAATTCTGGTGCTCCCGTCGATCCGCGGTACGCCGGTCACGTCATGTTTTTGCCCGGGGTCATTGACGTCTATCCCATGGGTTCTATCGCAAGACCAGGCAATCAGTGAGAACTCAGGTGAAACACATGCGTGGCCTATCTAAAAAACACGAACCAGCCACTTCGCAGCGGAATGCCTTTACGCTGGTGGAGATGCTCGTTTCCGTGACACTCGTATTGCTGATGATGGGGCTTTTCGCCTCAATCTTTCAGATTGCCACTGGCAGCATGACCAAGCAGCGAGGGATTTCCGAGCAGGATCAACGTGCTCGAATTCTTGCGACGAACGTTCGAAAGGACTTACAGCATCGTACGTTTCGCTACATGTACCCCTTTTGTCCAGAAGAGAATCATCTGACTTCGCCCACGTCGTTCGCTAATCGGACGGGCTATTTCTACATATCAACGAACGACCCATACACGGGACTGGATGATGTGATCCAGTTCACAGTCAACGCCAATATCACAACGGAAGATCCGGATTCAACGCCATTCTTTGGCCGAGCCGCTGAACTTGTAGATAGGTCTACCTCGGGTGCCTCGCCGACGAGTCTTCACATTAACCCGAACCAGCCGGAAACGGATGACGGTGCCTTCGCTGCGAATTCTGGAGCGAGTTCCCCCTATGCCGAGATTTGCTATTTTGTTCGAAACGGAAACCTATATCGCCGAGTAGTTCTCATCCGGGAGCCGCTCAATGTCGCAGGGCAAAACCTGGTTGCACAACCGACTTCGCGGTCTGGATACAACTACCTCTCGGGCCAGCCCGACCGAACAGACCCCACCACGTATGATGGACTTTTCAAAGTTACCAACGGTAGTTTCCGTGCCGATGGAGGCGGCGGAACACTGTCGAATGACTTTCAGTTATTGTTTGACCATTCGGCTTTCGCAAATTTCTCGGGCAGTAATCAGAGTGCTGCCGTTCTAGGCGTGGAAGCACTCAGCAACGAAACAATTGACCCTGCGGGCAACATGTTGGCTAATCCTGCGCGCCGCTGGGGATTTAATGTTAACCCGTTGTCAAAACGTTCTCGCGAACACTCCAGAATATCAAATGCAACATCTCCATCAGTTTTTATTGGTCGTTACACACATGCGGAAACGTCGTCACTGAACTTCAATTTCCCACAGAACTCGTGCCGTGTCGAGACGATTCCGCCGGATCCCACAGCAGCCGACAGCAACGCTGTACTGGGCAACGGAAATCCAATGGACGTTGTCAACACTCCAGTCACGCTTAATGCTAACGGTGTCGTCTCTGAGTTTGATTCAGCGGCTTCAGAAGGAAGAGGCGGAATTCGGCGTGTTGAAGACTTGTTGCTCGCAAACGTTCACGAAATGAAAGTGGAATTGTGGGACCAGCGGCTACAAAGATTTGTGGTTCCCGGGCATTCGTCAGGGAACTTGGCCACTGGAGAACTTGGAGACTATCATTGGGCACGGTGTCACAATCCACTGGTTGGTCCCATTTCTGGCGTAAACTCTGGAGCGATATTCGACAGTTGGCACCCATTATTTGCGGGATTTGATAGTGACGGTAGCGGTGGTGCGCTCAGCCTTAGTGAATTGCATTCTCCATATCTGCCATACCTATTTTATCCACCTCGGCAAAATGATTCCGGCGCCGGCCCATCGCCCAGTACTATGCCAGATCCCACGATCGAGCAGATCAGTCCCTCCATAAATCGCGGATATTGGCGGCCCAATGTAGTGTACAACATCAACGATGTTGTCCTTGTGCCTTGGGTAGATCGTCCCGAAACACTGCCTCCAGGACCACCGGACGGCAAGTTCGAATACTCCGAACTCGTCGACGATGATGTCCGATTTGCATACGGTCTACGTATGGTTGCGCGGGGACCTGATGTTGATGGCTCAGGTTCCTCGGAGTCCGCTGGTCCCTCTGTGACTGCATGCCCGAATTTTCCAGCAACATCCGGTCGACGAGTCACTGACAACGAGGTGATATGGGAGTCCTTCGATAACCGGCGTCCGCTGCAATCGATCCGACTCACTTTCCGTTTTCATGACAAAACGTCGGACAACATGCGTCAGTTATCGTTAGTGATTCCAGTGACGGATGTAAAGAAATAGACAGTAAAATGACTATCCTAATTGTTCGCATCTTCAACAGGTGAATTGCACGAAGTGTGTTTCAGGCACAGCCGTTGCCATGTTTGTTTGGGCGTCACAGTCTACACCCATAATGTGGCAGCCCGTGGAACCATGAGTCTATTGCAACCGAAGGCGATTGTCCTCCGGCCAGTTTCAGGATCAGAACAAGAAATCTATTTCCAGAACCATATTCAAGGTTGCTCCCGAACCGGCGGGCCAGGTCCGGTCAGCAGGAGCTGAAAAAACATGAAGACTTACATTTCACAATCTGCAGTGGTTTCGCGGCGAGGTTCTACCCTCATCATCGTGATTGCACTTCTGGGACTGCTGGCGTTTTCCGGAATGGTGTTCTTCACGTTTTCGTCGCAGGAACGCGCAGCCGCGGAGTTCTTCAGTGAAGCGGAGAAGTCTGAACCGGAAGACCCCGACAATGTCTGGGATCATCCGTTGGCGCAGATCATTACCGGCCCAGCTAATCGTCCAGACCTTCGGTACAGTGCTCTTCGGAGCAGGGATCGTAAGTTGAGTATGGTGGCTACGATGGTAGGTGGCGACTTAGCTCCACATTCCGGCGATGGCATTACGGTTAACTACTCCGGGGGCGGCTTGCCTGTCGTAGCAGGTCCCGCAGGAAACGACTGGCTCAATTTCGTAGATTCACCCGCCGCTCGAAATGGGAACGAAGACCGCCCCGTACCGCGTCCTGCGCCGGACGTTGACTACACTTATCCTGATATCAACAACATATTTCTCGCCTACAAAGGCTGGGCGATCAGGGATAATGGAACAGGTGCAAACCCTCGCTTTGAGCGTGTTCCTGTCATCATTCCTTCGTTCTTCCGTCCGCAGTACATGAAAACTGGTGCGTCGAACGGTTTCGGCGGACACACAACGCCAACGGACTTGAACTGGGCGACAGCATTTGATGGCGCTGATCGGACAACAGGCACGGCTTTCGCTGCCAGATCGTTTCGCCCTCATCCTTCACACATTGTGGTTTCACCGACGACCGGTGCCCGAGCCTATCGCTTTCTGACAAACGCGGATAATGCGGCTTTGACGACCCCGCTTGGAAGCGGCGGCTTTCCGTTTTATCCAAGTGACAGCCCAACAGGTGCTGGCAACAACGGCATCGTTGGTGAATTAGGAATCTGGACGGGTTCCAATCCCGGCGTCTATGAATTAGATGCCGACAACGATGGTGATAATATCCGTGAAGGGATTTGGATCGACACGCATTTCCCAGTACAGGAAGACTCGAATGGAAAGCTGTACACGGTGCTCCATTCATTCACGATCTACGATCTGGACGGATTGATCAATCTGAATGTGCATGGAAACCTTGCCGCCTTGAATCGTTCAGGAAACCTGCAGACGATCGCGGGCTCAGGGCTCATTGCTGAGCAGTTTTTGTCCAAATCGGGTATGGGGCTGGGACCAAATGAGATCAATCCTCTTTGGGCGCTGCGGACAAATTTGGGGAATGCTGCCGATGCCGACGTACCACCGCAATTCATGCATCACTACGGCAAGCTACCAACAAATAATGTTGAACAGGCCAATATGGAATGGATCTGGTTACTTGCTGGCCGTGCCAAGATCGACCCATCCGATCCTTCAAAGATTAAGGACGTTGTCGCCGGCCGTTGGGGCGAAAACGAACGACTCTTCAACACGGTGAAGCCCGGTGGCACTTTTCTGGTGGCCGATCTTCCACGGCCGGGTCGATCGGGTCAGGGGCAAGCAACGGGCAGTAGCGGAATTCGATACGGTGGGGCGTTGACAGGAAGTGGTCGAAACGGGTTCGATGACAACCAGGATCGTACCGACGGAGAGATCGTTACGGGGGGTGGTCGCGTTCGCGGATTTGGAACGCCGATGGACTATGCAGGCACCGGACGAACTCATCAGGGAACGCAAGGCGTATATACGGGTTCCAGTTTTCCGCTGGCTGGTGACATCCGCCTGCCATTGATGCAACACGACACGGCCACTTTTGGCCCGGAACGGTTTCTGAGTTTCAATGGCTACTCGTTGGTTCGCGATGTGGACGGAACAGTGCCACGTTATTGGTTTGGCCAAAACGGCACCTTTGACAATGCTGGCGGAGACGACTTACTCACGAATCCGTCTTTAGATCCGTTGTTTGAAGACCCTCTGGAATCCGTTTTTGATCCAGAGTTATCAGACCGCGATTTTGATCGTGTTTTTGGTGCGGGTGATCTGTTGGCTCTTCACATGCCAGAACCGCCCGGTGGTGGATACAAGGAAACATTGAGTGATCGAGTGACGAGCCTCGCTCCCTACGGCTTCGACCTGAGCGTTGATGCTTTCAGGTTTGATGAAACAACAAGCTCAGGAGTTCGGTCTCGTTTTACCACAATCAGCAACGGCCTTCATCGATTCCTGATGCGAAGCCCGTTTGGTGCAGATGGCCGACCGGGTGTTGCAGGGGTTGATGATGACGGTGATGGAGTTATCGACAACCTGAGAGACCTGACAA
>CANHVD010000145.1 GCA_947463775.1 Planctomycetaceae bacterium
AGGTACAAGTGACAGCCCTGGACCGCGAGTGCTGTTGCGAGTGCTCGTCCAATGCCCGAGGCGGCTCCCGTAATGAACGCGTTGCGATCTTTAACTGACTTCATGGCATCTTCCCTGATGAAAGCTGTATCGCCTGTCCTTCGGCGACAATCCTGATGTTATCTGTTTCGTGCGGACTTCTGTCTCCAGGGTGGCATTGAACCTGAAGAGACTGTCAAAAAATTGTCCCGGATTCTCTGTCGACTCAAACTCGTCGTGTTTCAGTGCCATCTCCAGAGTTCCAGACACCGTTTTCCATAAGCTATTGAAGGCAACGAATCACAAACAATCTGTCAAAAGCCTGAGAGTGATTGATTGGGATTCAGCCAGAAGATCACTGTTTTCGAGAACGCTTAAACGGAATGGCACATCCTCGAGCAGGCACTCGTTGAGTCACAGGAAGCTCATTCTTCAAGGCTGCCTCGATTGCCTGTTCAACGTATCTTTCTGTCACCTGCGAAGCATCTGTCTTGTCATCCATAGCTCCGACAAAAACAACTTTACGTTCCCTGTTCAGGACAAAAAACTCCGGCGTGAAATTAGCCCGATAAGTGTTCGCAACTTGTTGTGTTTCATCAATCAGATAGGCAAATGAAAACTTCTTTTCCACTGCCCGCTGCTTCATCTTGTCCAATTGTTCTGATGGCTTCTTATTCGCATTGATCGCAACGAGGACGACTCCTTGTGGATGGTCCGCATACTTCTTTTGAAGTTCAATCATCCTGTCTTCATAATCAACCGCGTAAGGGCATGAGTTGCAGGTGAAGCACACGATCACGACTTGCTTGTCTTTCAGATCCGCCAATGAATGTGTCTTGTCATCAATCCCCTTGAGATCTTTCCACTCCGGTGCCGCATCACCAATCCTGAGTTCTGCAGGAGATTCTTCCTGCGCAATGGCAGTTGAAACACAGCACAAAAGACCAGCAAAAAATGCCACTCCGATCTTTAGGGTCGCGTGTGTTACTTTAGAACTCATCAATCCAATCTCCGTGTGCGTGTCATCGACTTCATTCCGGGGTTGCTCCAGTGGCTGATAAAGAGGCCGCCAAAAACTGGCAGTCGCATTTCAGAAAGCCTGAGAACCATTCCAGCCGTCACGGCTTCAGGATATTCAATCCAAAGCCCGCTCATCATGCCATCCACAGTCTGTTGGGGTTGTTCTGGCGAAACCGGCGTCGTTGTAAGCCATCGCTCACGTTTGCCTCTTCCCGGATTCTGCTGGACCGGCCTCCCAAAATCAATCCTCGTTTCCGTTCCAGATATCTTCCGGAAAGCCGACTTGAGTCAACTTCGAAGTTTTATTAAGCCTGACGAAGTTTCATTCTGGAATAAAGCGTTTTGCGGCAAAACCTGCATTCGCCAAACATGGTTTAGCCAGTGTTTCTTGCGGAATGGACGACATCAACAAGCGAACCAGGTGGAAGTTATCCGGGTGTTCCGGTCATCAGAGGCAGTCCTCCGATGAATTACGAAATCGAATCATTCCTCCCAGTTTGCCGAGTCGGTTTTTTATTCAAACGGCAGAGTTTGCCGGACTGTTACTTAAATCGCAGGGATTGCCGAATCATGTCTGAATTCAAAACGCGACTTGATGTTTCGAGTGAAACTGATTTCCCTGAAGTCATTACTGTTCATTGCCAACCCCTTCACGGAGGCACCGCCATGTTGCGTGCGTTCGCCACGGTTGTCCTGTACCCCATTACCCTGGTCTGTTGTGCTCTTGTGTCTGCAGATGCAGACGCGCAGAGCACTGATTTCCCCTATGAAGCGAGGGTCGTCGCGGAAGAGACGTACGCCCGCAGCGGTGCCGGGGAAGCCTATTACCCGACTCAGCGACTTCCGCGCGAATCGACCGTGATTGTCCATCGCCATGATCCGGGTGGCTGGTATTCCATCGAGCCGCCAAGCGGCAGCTTCAGTTGGATTCCCGAACGCTTCGTGAAGCGGTTGAGCGACTCCGAAGGTGAAGTCACGGAAGAGAACGTGGCTGCCTGGGTGGGCAGTGAATTCGGTGACGAGACATCCGTCTTTCAGCGCCGAATGAAAGCTGGTGAGAAGGTTACGATCCTTGGTCAGAAGCAGCTTGATACGACCAGCGGTCTTCAGTCGATGTTGAAGGTTGCTCCTCCGACAAGAGAACGCCGCTGGATTCCCGGTGCAGCAGTCGTCCCTGTGGATGAGAACCTGCGGCGAAAGCAGAATGCCGATCCCTACAAAGTGCCCGGCAACGCCAAGCTTCAGGATGGTGCGATCGTCACTCCCGGTCAGGCGAAGGATCGCACTGCGATGAACGGTGGAGGAGTTGTCGACGTTCCATTGCCGGGGCCTAGCTCACAGTTGCAGAATCTGAAGTCGTTGCGACAGGAGCAGCAGCAGCTTGCAGAGATTGATCGACGATTTCGTGAAATGATTCTGCAGGATGCTTCGCGATGGGATCTGGACTCCGTCGAGAACCAGTATCGCAGTCTTCAGACCGCAACAACTCACAAGCCAATCTCCGGTCAGATTGACATGCGATACCCCGCGATTGAACGCTATCGGCGTCGTCTCGTTTCTCTGATGGAGATCAAAGATGTCACAGCACAAACCGAGATGCGTGATGCTCAGTTGCTGGCACGCCATTCTCAGAATGGTTTCGGCTTATCGAATACTGCCGTTGCCAGCGTCGGGCCTGAGTCGACGGCTCCTCAGGGCGAGCCGATGGAGTTGGCGGCTGCGTTTGATTCGTTTCTGAATCGTGATGTTTCGAATATCGCCGCCAATGCACAGCCAGTGCCTGCCGTCACGTCGATGACACCAGAATCTCTCCCGACGAGCGAGAACCCGCCAGCGGCACAGGCCGGTGTGATTACTCCCGGTAGTCCACAGAATCGCTTTGTCGGCGCGGGGATCGTTCAGAAAGCGGAGAACGGCGAAGCCGGGGCTGGTTATGTGCTGATGGCACCTTCAGGAAAGATTCTCGCGGACCTGAAGCCCACGGGCAATGTTCGACTTGAGGATTTTGTCGGACAGCAGGTCGGCGTTCAGGGCAGTCGCTGGTCAGAAAAAGAAAAACGCGACATCATCGAAGTCAGCGCTCTGGAGTCTGTGAGAATTCGACAGTAGCAATCGCCATGCTCTTTGACTCAATTCACGGCCTGCTCGAACTCCTCAAGCCTGCCGTGAAAGTCATCTGCTAGTGCACCCTGGACCGGCTTGCGTTCCGAAGCATTCAGGTAAAATGTCAGTTCTTGCAACTTGACTCAGGCGGGCTGCTGGTTTGACACGAAGTGTCGATTTCAGCCGGTATGGTTGTTCAAGCGAGAATAGAATGCTGGCTGAAGCCTGCACTAAAAGTGGAAAGGCCCAAAGATCATCGCCCCGCAAGAGCATCTCCGATGTCCTTGCTGAGAACCTGCAGGAAATTCGGTTCCGAATGGAGAGCGACAAACTGCTGCTGCAAAGGCGATGGAGCCCATGTCTTGGCCTCCTTCGAAAACTCATGGATGGCAGTCGCAAGCTCTTGACCATTACTGGAATCACAAACTGAACCCAGTTGGTAGCGTTTCGTCATTTCTCCGATCCAGCCGTACGAATCGCCGAGAACCGGTCTGTTTGCAGCGGCTGCCCTGATAACGGTACTTGAGGACCCGATGTGCCGCCGAAACGGAACGCACACAAAATCACACGCTTCAAAATATGTCTGTAGTTCTGAGTTATCAATAAACTTATCCAGAGCAACTATTCTGTTCGAGTCGGCCCTTTGCCCCTGGATTTGATTTCTAATCGCAGCTGAGAACTTCCCGGCCAGCAATAACTTCCATTCAGCTGGTAAGTCTGCGGCGTGAAACGCATCAATCAGTCGATCTGCGCCCTTTCGCTCATCTATCGCACCAAAGAGCCCTATGTAGCTGCATTCCGTCGGTAATTTCAGCGCATTGGCAGCATCGAGACAGCTCAACATCTGCCCTTGAGGAACAGGATCCGGCAGGAAGACACTTTTCCTGGCCAAAACGTCGGAATGCTTCTGCACAAATTCGTATGCGATTGCATCAATCCAATAGACCCTGTGAATGACATTGGAACTTAACGCCCGAAGAGTTACCAGATTCTGCAACCTTCTCCGAACGCCACTTTCCTCATATGCGAATGTGCCACGCATTTTTAACACAGACACTCGTGCCCGGAGTGAAGATCGCCTTAGCGAAAGGGCTTCCAAAAGTGCCACACACTCAGCAAGTCCTCCATCTGCGTAAGGAATTAATACATCCGAATACGCCCCGCTGCGGATCTGGCTGCACAACCACGAGAGCACTCCAAACCTGCCCTTGCCATCAATGGTGACCTGTCTGACGTTGTCTGCAATTTCAGCCAGATGCCCATTAAACTCGGGGGTCTTGTTCACATCCGCCGGGAGCGCAAGCGTAACGTTGGCACCCGAAAGTTGGGCGGCCATTGCGAATAGCCTGACATAGTTCAGCCTATGGCCTCCTGAGTTGGGCTCAAAGATCAATATGTTCCTGTTGCTACCCACGCAGACACCTCTCCAATACTTGAGCCTCGCTGGACCGAACGGGGACGCCATTTTAGCAGTGAACACCAGGTGCTGAACTGCAGTCATCGCCATTCAGCATTCACGGAGTGTGAGTCACCAGTTTTTCTCGAACCCCGGAGCTAAGCAAAACTACAAAAGGAATGATGGTCAAGGCAAATGAAAGGCCGGCAGCACCGCAGAAGAAATAGACCTCAAAGCCGGTGCTGGCCAGAAACGCGGCAACCGAAACGGTTCCAATTGATCTGGCAAACAGGAGCAATGAAACGACCCTCGTTTTGCCCAACGCAAGATTGACTGAATAAAGAAAGTTCTCCAGCGAGATCGCAGTTAAGTACACCATGGAGGCGGCCAACTGGTACTTATCAGGCGGGGCTAACTTAGGAACAATCAACCGCAACACGGGATCGCCAAAGAAAAATGCGGCTGTAGTAACGAACGCGCCAAACACCAGCAAACTGAGAGTTCCACCAAACATGTAGATTCGGACCCAGCGGTGCGACCCCTCAGCCAGCGCATGAAAGAATGCCGCGCAAAGAGGCGAGATGATGATGCTCGCGACGGAGAACAGCCCCAGCACCAGGGACATCAACAAAGCAAAGCGAGAGATCTGATCAGCTTCACCAAACCTGGAAAGCAACAATAGTGGTGCCTGGTTGCAAAGATAGGCCGATATTCCGCCAACGAAGGTGAAGACAAGAGTTTCGGAGCGAAGCGTTGAATACAGATCAGGATCAGCCTCCGCAGGCTTTACGCAGAGTGAGCTATTGTGAGCAAGAAACAAAAGTAAATTCAACACCTGCACCGTGAAGGGAACGGCAGCCACAATCGCAGCCATGACCAGATAGTTGGGCAGACGTGGCAAGAGCGCGACAAGCAAGAGCATCGATATCAGTTTTGCAACAATCTCCCTGATGCTGGATCGGTGCGATTCCAGCAGTGCAGACTGGAGCAGATCTGTCGTGCCAAGGGAAATCGTGAACAGTCCGCAAAATGCCAACAAGGCGATTGGGGTTCTGTCGACGCTGTTCTCATTCACCCCCGGAATCAATCGTCCAAGACTCTCTGTGTAGATAACAATCAGAAAGAGGAGGAAGAGAATCGTAGCCCACAGCGTTGAGGATCCGAGCGAAAAGCGAAGCAGTGAACGCTGGGAGTTAAGATCGCCCTTAACCACAGCCCGCGAAAAGACAGCGATCAGTGAAGGCCCGAACCTGATCATGAAAACTGCAGGAAGGGCCGCGATCGCGGAAAGCGCCGCGAACTTACCGAGACCACCGCTACCAAAAATGGAGACACAGGTTGCGGCCAACTGTAGCTGGAAAACAACACTCAACGCGCGATGCAGGAACGCCGCAGCTATTGCAAGAAAAGTTCTCTTATTCCTCTGTGAACCGAAGTTCTTTCGCACGCCTCCCCCATTCGTCACCTCAATTGAATTGGAACCGGGCCCCCGGAAGATCTTGTGAACGAGTTTCACGATCACCAGCGTATCCGGGTCAATTGCTAAGTCTCTATCTTGAGCCGCATCATTGCCGTTCATCTCTGAATCGGCGCAACTAAGCCCCTTGCCTCATGCGGACCGTCACTAACGATACATTCACATGCGCTACCGCAGGCGAAAGGCCGGTTGCACAATACAGCAGGCCATAGACATCGCTGAAACGCCGATACTGAAGTGACTTAAGCCTGATCATCGTTCCCCGTCGGAAAACATTGATCCTGCACTAGCGGTTTGGGACTGCCAGGATGTCCCCATAGGCTCGTGAGCCAGCTGGAGATGAGCTGTGGAATGGGTCACACACTGAGTACCCCATCGCCTTCAACTCCGCGACGATGGATTCCGCCTTAAATCCTTTTGCTGCAAGAAGCTCCCGCGAGAACTCAGCAAACACAACTGGCCGGAACGACTTGAGTGTCTCCGTCGCACCTTTAAGCACAAGGCCTTCCGCGCCCTCGACATCAATCTTGATCAGGCCCGGATTTAGCCCATGCTCACGCACCAGTTGATCGATGGTTGAAACATTGACTGGTATTCTTGTGCGATTTTGATCATTCCTGACGGAGTAATGACTAATCCCGCCCAGTGAAGAAAACTCTTCTCGATCTTCAATAAACTCAATGTCCAGAACGCCAGCCTTGTCGGCGAGGGCACCGTTAAAGACGATGACCTTCTGATTCAGGTTGTTACGCGCTACATTCGCGACCAGTCGCCTGTGTGCTCCTGGCGTTGGTTCGGCAGATAACACTCGACCCGATTGAAGATAGGTTGCGAGCAGGCATGTGAAGAAGCCAATATTTGCCCCCACATCAATTGCATCTTTGTCCGGAGACACGTGCTCTCTCAGGATCTTGATGGCTTCTGGTTCGTACTCGCCAGTCTCGACCAATCTCGCGAAAAGATGCGACGCCACTGGTACTTGAAACACACCACCAAACGACGGCACGTTCAAAACTGGATCATTCACGATCAATCGCTTCATGTTCACCCATTCATGTGTTCTGAATGAGTTTTTGCGACCAAAAGTCTGCATCGCATAAATCCAGAGGGGCCGTAAACGACTTCCGAATCGCGACTGTTTAAGAGTCTCCAGCATCAGCATTCCTTTTCATACCCAAACGAACAGCAATCTACGCGTCTGACCAGTAGCCGCCGTGTAGACTTCGCGTTTTTCTTTGTCGCTTTGTGGATTGGATGCACGGGGCTGAGTCAACCGTATGCAGATTCAATCACGGCCACTTGGCGGTCTGGCTGAAGTTTATCAGCGGTGATGGTTATTGTCACCCGGAATTCATGGCTTGAGTTGTTTCGATCGTGACGATGGCTGCGGATGTTTCGGGACAGGAATCAGCTTTCATGCGAGAAAAACAATGTCCGTCCGTTGTCCTTCAGAAATACCCGCAAGTTCCACAACACTCCGGTATTCAAATGGAACGGCAACTACAGCAGGTCACTTCTGGCAAAGATGACGTCAGCCTGATAAAGCTGGAAGCTTGGCTTGGCTGTATACCCATTAATAATCCAAATCGGCACGAATGATCTCGATCGAAGGTAGGCAATCAGATCTTCAATGAGAGATTCTCCCATGTACTGGGGAACAAGCGAAGCTTCAAGCTGAATCAGCTTGATCTCGCTGAGCCGAGTTCCGGCTCCCTCTAACACCTGCATCTCAAAGCCCTGAGTGTCAATTTTTAGACAAACGTTGTCGGAAGATTTACACAACTCGCCGTAGATGCTGTCCAGTCGAACGATGGTCACGGTCTCTTGCCCAACCGTCGTCAGATCAATCGCGTGTTCAATGGCTGAGAGTTTTCTGAATGAACTGGCGGCCGAATGCGTGGACACGTTTATTGTGTCTGTGGCGGGGGCGGAGCCAAGGGCATAGTTATGCACCTTCCACTTTCCCGCACCATGCTGATTTGCCTTCAATCGCAGTTTCTCACTCGCGCTCCCAAGCGGTTCGAATGATTCGATTCTTCCTTTATAGCCTAGGGACCGTATGTGCATCGCATACTGCCCAACGTTAGCACCCACGTCCAATACACAGTCGATTTTAAAAGTGTCAAGATAATGTTTTAGAGGATATCGAATGAAGTCCCTGCCCTGCCGCTGCAGCGCATCCCGAATCATGCTGAAGAGGAACACCTAACACCACTACTTTCGATCTGGACGTAAACGCAAAGAAGTTGATTCTTCTGCCGCTGATTTTTTGGCCACACACTATTCAAAATGAACACACTCTATGGGCGTTGTCGGTGCTTGAAATTTTAATCGTCGTCATTCCTGCCAAGGCAGGATGCAGATGGAGGTACCGGATTCACCTTTGAGGGGAAGTTCCAACTCCGAAACCAGGGATTGACAGAACGCTAACGTCATTTTCCCGATACGCAGGCCGAAATTCCTCAATCAGACAAGAATCCCGCGTGGAAAACGTGCCCTTATTGTGACAAACACTCCGCCTGATCTTGAAAGGTATGCTGCCTATTGTCAAACGATTGACCGTCACAGATTATCAGGGTGCGAGGGTGGGAATTGTTGTTGGCAGCGAATTGAGAAACGGTGATGGTTTACCTGAGCTGCAAGGAGGCGAGCCATGCCTGTTGATAGGTCGAGAAGGCTCATTGGAAGTGCCTGTCATTTGTTTGGCGTTTGCTCTGCAAGGGCTTGCAAGGTGTCAAACGCAAAGCCGAACGACTGCTCGGCTGGGTTGCCTAAGACCACAAGATCAGACCCGCGCCAACACACTTCCTGGAGCTGCGTATCGCACGACTCTGGAGCGCGTGCAGGACTCTTTTTGGGCTGCCTCTTGCCGGGCTTTCTTGCAGACTTAGATGTGCCTTGCTTCCAAATGCCAATCGCAATCCAGCCAATCCCGTCACGCTGCTTTTGGTTTCGAAAGAGTTTTCTTCGACGTGGGGAAGCTGCGCCGAAATGAATCATCGCTGAATAAAAATCGTTGATCAGTTTCCTCGTCTGTGGATTGAACGACACCGTAGGACATTTTCATTATGATTCCGGCCGCGAGATTTTCACGCAGATTTTCGTCGGAGTCAGAGTGCGATGTGCCAGTTCAGAACGATTCTAAAGCCTGGGCTCACGAAGATGTTGGTCGCGATTCCGAGACTGCTGTCTTTTGCGGTGATCCTCGGGGCCGTTGAGCAAATCGCAGCCGATGATCCTGACTTCTATCGCGACGTACGTCCGATTCTGGCAAAAGCTTGTTTTCATTGTCACGGTCCCGATGAAGAAACTCGGGAGGCCGGCTTACGACTGGACAGGCCCGAGGGCTTGTTTGGGACAATTGAAGATCGACGAGTGGTGACGGAGGGTGATCCGGATCACAGTGAGTTGATCCGAAGAATTCTGTCTGATCAGGCCGATGTTGAGATGCCTCCTGCCGACTCGGGGAAATCTCTGACTCCCGTGCAGAAGGATGTGCTGGTGAAATGGGTCTCTGCAGGTGCGCCCTGGAAAGAACATTGGGCGTTTATCCCGCCTCAACTTCCTGCGGTTCCTGCTGTCGTTCCGGAAGTTTCGAGAGATAAGACGGCGGTCAGTGAAATCGATTGTTTCATACTTGAAAAGCTTTCGGCGGCCGGTCTGACTCCGTCGTTGGCGGCCGATGACGCAACTCAGGTTCGCCGTGTATTTCTCGATCTGATCGGACTACCTCCGACCGTCGAAGAAGCTGATCATTGGTTGGCACGATTGAAGGAAGAGCAGTCCGCAGAGAAGCCAACAGGCCCGGACAATGCGGTATGGCGTGAACTCGTCGATCATCTGCTTTCGCGTCCGGAGTACGGGGAACGCTGGGCTCGAGTCTGGCTGGATATGGCTCGGTATGCCGATACCAATGGTTACGAGAAGGACCGAGCGCGATCAATCTGGCCTTATCGTGACTGGGTCATCAGCGCATTGAATGCTGATATGCCGTTTGATCAGTTTTCTATCGAACAGCTGGCCGGAGACCTGTTGCCCAACGCATCGATTTCGCAGCGAATCGCCACAGGGTTTCATCGCAACACGATGTTAAACGAAGAGGGGGGCATTGATCCTCTGGAGTTTCGTTTTCACGCAATGACCGATCGCGTGGCCACCACGGGGACAACATGGCTTGGGCTGACAGTCGGTTGTGCTCAATGCCATACTCACAAGTACGATCCACTGACACATCGTGAGTACTATCAGATGATGGCGTTTTTGAACAACGCTGATGAGCCGTCGTTGTCTCTGCCGGATGACACAAAGTTGCGGCAGGAGGCTGCAAATCGACAGAAAGCGGGCCAGCTGCTTCATGAATTGCCGAAGCATTGGCCGCTTGAACAACTGGAGGTGCTTCCTTCGCGAATCACGAACGCTGCTGGCGAGGGAGATGAGAAACTGACAATCGATGGTC
>CANHVD010000146.1 GCA_947463775.1 Planctomycetaceae bacterium
CCGCGATCAAGCATGTGATTGGGGAAGCTTCCCTTCCGTGCCACTGTCAGAGACTTTCGGGACACATCAGTAGCAAGGATGGGGAAGTTTTCTCCCCGCAATTCCAGAGCTGGGTTTCCCAGGACAAACTCGTGGACTGCGATCGCCAGGCTGTATGGTTCCTGTCCGGTTGAGCATCCTGCGGACCAGATCCGAGCCTGCGGTAATGGATAGCCGGATGCTCGTCGCTCACGAATCGTTTGTGCGAGCACCGGAAGTATTCTGCGGCGAAATTCTTCGAAGGGATGCCCATCACGGAAAAAAGACGTTTCACCAGTGGTCAATGCTTCCACAAGTTCATCGCGCATCGGCAACGCCGTTTTCTGTTGTATACGGCTTAGATACGGGGTGAAACTGCTAAATCCATGGGCTGCAACAATATGTTCCAGCCGTGTTCGGACCAGATAGGTCTTATCATCACCGAGCACAAGGCCACACAGATCACGCACCAGTGTCTGTACTTCTCGAAATTGCTGAGGCGAGATCTCCATACAATCACCTCCTGAGGCCAAGATGTGAAAGTATGGCAGTCCCAATTTCGTCGACAGGGAGAACTTCATGTGCGGCGCCGGCGGCCATGGTGCTGCCAGGCATCCCCCAGACGACGCTTGTCGCTTCATCCTGAACGATGACATGTGCCCCGGCACGTTTCATGACGACAGAGCCTTTCGCTCCGTCGTTCCCCATACCAGTCAGAACAACAGCGAGAACCTGTCCGTTACAGGCCAGTGCTGCAGATCGGAAGAGGACATCAACGGCAGGTCGACAGCCATTCTCGGGAGGTGTATCGCTGAGCTTCATGACGAGCCGTGAGTCGGTTGAATGCAGAACAAGATGTCGCCCTCCCGGAGCAACATAGAGATGCTTTGGCTGGGCGATCATGCCATCCTGAGCCTCCACCACTGCACTACCGCATCTTCGAGCGAGACTGGTGGAAAAGTATCCTGTGAAATCCGGTGGTAAATGCTGAACAAGAAACATGGGTACCGGACAATAAGGGGCCACTGAGGGCAGCAATCTGGCCAGTGCTTCCGGGCCACCAGTCGACGCGCCAATGACGACCGCAGAAAAACGACTTTTCCGCGGAACCGATGTCGCAACCTGCACAGCAGTGGCAACCTGCGGAGCTGCATTTCGGCTGCCCCGACTGGATCTATACGCTGCCAGTTTTTTTGAAAGTTGTTCACGCAATGCAGCGAGGTTGGCCTGCTGATTGGGACCCTCGGGTTTCGTCAGAAAATCGAAGGCTCCTTCCTGGAGGCCCTCAATTGTGACCGCAGCACCACGCCTGGTGTGCGAACTGACGAGCAGCACACCAAGCGATTTTTTTTTATCCGCAGCGAGGGCTCGCAGTGCTCTGAGAGTTGCGAGTCCTCCCAAACCCGGCATTTCGATGTCCAGCGTCACAAAATCCGGAAGCGATTGCTTCGCGAACTCCAGAGCCTTTTCTCCACTCCAGACGGACCCGACAACCTTAAGGTCGCTGCAGCCGGCCAGTGCCTCCTCGAGAACACCACGAAAAATCCGCGAGTCGTCAACAACCAGCACTCGCATCAGTTCGGATGTCATGCGTTATTTACTTCTTCAGTATTCACTTTGAACTTACCGACCAACTTTCGTAAGTCCCTGCTGATGCGATCGAGATGTTCAGCGGAATCATGAACTTTCGTAGCAGACTTATTGGTTGAATGCGACGCTTCACTCACGCCGTGAATGCTTGAAGAAATCCCACCGGCTGCCTTCGCGGCTTCGCCCACATTGCGAGACACATCTGTCGCACCCCGTGCCGCCTCAGAAACATTACGAGACATATCGCCGGCAGCTTTCGCCACTTCGGCAATCGAACGAGCAATGTCACTGACGCCTTTGTTCGCTTCTCCAACATTCTGAGAAATCATAGTGGCAGAGCGAGTTTGTTTCTCTACCGACAACGAAATTCGGTCAGAAGAAGAGTTGATATCTTTAATGATCTGGGACACGTTCTGAATGACCTGAACGGCCTGTCGAGTATCTTTTTGTACTCCTTCGATCTTGCGGGCGATATCTTCGGCAGCCTTGGCACTTTGATTGGCTAATTCCTTAATCTCGTGAGCCACGACTGCAAAGCCCTTACCAGCTTCGCCTGCAGATGTCGCCTCGATGGTCGCATTCAACGCCAGCAGATTGGTTTGCAGTGCAATCATCTTGATGGTTTCGGTGACTTTACTAATCTCTGCACCCGACTGATTGAGTAACTCAATGGTCTGAGTGGCCGAGTCGGCCATCCGGCTGGCTTCCCCGGCGACACGTGACCCCTCTCGCACGTCATTCAGTACATCGTTGAATGAATCGGAGATTTCTCCAACTGCGGTGGAGACGACACTGACATTGGTTGACGTCTGTTCCGCGGCCGTTGAGATCGTTCCCACGTTGATGCTCATCTCTTCGCTGGCCGAGCTGATCGATGCAACGTTGACGCTCATTTGTTCGGCGGCGGCAGCCATCGTATTGATGTTGCTGGACAGCTGTTCCGAAGAACCTGCAACGGAAGTTGCCTTCAAAGAAGCTGTTTCACTTTGCGACAGCAGTTGGTTCGAGACACCTGTCAGTTCGGAGGCAGAAACGCCAAGACCTTCGGACACCTTCTGAATCTCTGTCACAATCCGCGTCAGAGAATCGGCCAGCATGTTCGTAGCAGCTGACAACTCCCCAACTTCATCCTTCTGCTCAAGGTGTATTCGGTTTCGCAGGTCGCCATTCGCCATCGACTGGGCCATGTTGCGTACTTCGAAGACCGGGCCAGTGACCGAACGAGTGACCAGGTATGCGATGAAGCCAACGACCACGATGCTGATGAGTGAAACGCTGATGATCCACCATCGGGCTGTCTCATAAGCTACGCTGCTTCGTTCTTTGCCGGCTGACGCTTCTGTTTCGAATAGTTTATCCAGTGCGTCAACACGTTTTGTCACCTCATCAACGACCGACTTTGCAGTGGTGAGTGAAATCGTGGTTGATTTGTTGTTCGTGTCCAGACGTGAGAACTGAAGCAGTTTAGTGATTGTGCCTTTCATTTCGGCCAGAGTGGCTCGAGCTTCAACCTGTCCGGCAGGATCTCCACCAGAAGCCTTATCAAGACCCTCGAGAATTTGTTCCTGCATTGCCGCCAATTTGGTTTCCTGTCCGGTCATTTCATCGGTCGAGGACGAATCAATATGTTTGAGTAAATTGGGCCCGACCTCGAGGGTCGTTCGAAGAATCGAAGTGATCGCCTCCATGCGTTCCAGATCCTCTGCTTTGGGCTCAGTCTTAGCAGCAGCCTGCTCAATCCATGATTGAAATCTTGCGGCCAGCATATCGACTTCACGCTGAATATCCCCCGCCAATAGATTACGTGCTTTGGAGTTGGTGTTCTCAACGGAGAGTTTCAATGCTTCGTCATTCAACTTGCCGTACTCATCCATCGATTCGCTGAGCTCATCCATCTCGGTCGACTGAAGGTCCGACTGATTACGTCCCAACTGCTGCGTCAGTTCTTTCAAATGCGATTCGGCGGATGTGATTGCGGCCTCGGAAAGGTCAGCATTAATTTTTGAGCTTTCGTCGTCGGGCGACATGATCGCGTTTTTCTGGGCTCTCACGCTGGAAAGGAAATCCACGTGCAGCTTTCCCAGTGTTTCGCCCTTCTTCATCGTCTGATCCACCAGTTGCTGAATTTCGGCGTTAACCACCGAAAGGCGGTCGACAGCGACGTAGGCCACCACCAGCAGCGACACCATCAGGATCAGAGTAAGCACCAGCATTTTGTGTGCGAGTTTGAGATTCTTCACGGCAATACCTGTGAGAAAAGTGTTCCAGAGACATAGAGAAAAGGATCAGGCACGAGCAATCAGGTGTTGTTCAATCACAGGAAGAAATCTGCGAGGATTCAGAACGACGATGAGTTCATCGTTCAGCTTGCAGACGGCATCAATTAAATCAACGTGTCGAACATTTGTTACGACGATGTCACGATCATTCCGGGAGTACGCTTCGATACGGTCCAGCTCGACTGTCTGAATGTCAGCAATCTCGTCAACCACCACACCGAAGGCACTGCCCACCGAGGGCTTAAACAGGACCAGCCGGCTGTTGCCGGTAACAGTAGATTCCGGCATCCCAAGCAGCCGACGCAGATCAAGGACCAGGAAAATATGTCCTCGGATATTCACCAGCCCCAGCACCTCGTCAGGGGCATGAGCGATGCGCGTATAGGTGGTTTCGGTCGTGACTTCTCTGACGTCGAGAATGTCTACGCCGAACAGCCCGCCATCGACGCGAAACGTACAAAACAAACGTGGATCTTCCACAAACGGACTCTCTAAATTGAATGCTCAAGTGATGCCAGTAACTGCGCGACCTTGCGAACCAGTCGGTCATGATCCAGCTTGACCTCAAATCCATCGAAGCCGCAGTCTTTTGCTTTGGCTTCGTAATGCGTACCGCTCAAAGATGTCAGTGCCAGCATTGGCGTGCTGACACCTCGAAGCCGAGCCTCACGTGCAAAATCCCATCCATCCATGACCGGCATTTCGATATCGGAAACGATCAGGTCAAATTCACTTCCTGCCTCCAGTTTGGACAAACCGTCTTCACCATGAACGGCTGTTGAGACCTCATGCCCCTCTGCAGTGAGGTACCGCTTAACGATTTCACGGAAGAAAGCCGTATCTTCGACCAGCAGCAACCGCTTAGGCCGCTTTGGATCGGCGGGGGCGGAGTTGGGGGCAACCTCGGAACCAAGCAGGGTCTGAGTCAGTCGGTGCATATCCAGAAACAGAGTCAGCCGACTGCGAACCACAGCAGAACCCAGAATGCTCTGATTCTGCTCCGGATGTTCCTGCAGCTCGATGCACAACGACTCTGTGTCGACAATTCGCGAAACAAGGATACCCATTGGCTGCGGCACGAATTTCGGGAGGATCAACGACATCTGTCCCGTCAGGTCGTCTGACTCCGCAGGTGCGGATGCATCGATCACTTTGTCCAGTCGGAGAATCCGTGTCGACACACCGTCAACCGTGACATACTCGTGTTCGCCCACGCGTTCGACGCGATCTCTGCTGATCATTTCGATCCGGCGGATTTGCAGCAACGGAAGAGCGAACTGTTCATGCGGACCGTATTCAAATAACAGCACTCGCTGCAGTTGAGCCGCGTCGCGTGCAGAGATCTTTCGGTTTGCCTCCAGTACCGATTCGAAACTCAGCCTCGCATGTTCAACGATTCCCTCCACATCGGCAATCAGCGCGACGCGTCCGTCGCCCATGATTGTGGCTCCGGTAAAGATGCCCACTCGTTTCATCGAAGGATGCATCGGCTTGACCACAACTTCTTCGGTCCCGTGGACTTCGTCAACCACCAGCCCAAAGCGACGTCCCGCCAACTTGAGGACCAGAATATACGTGATTCGTGGCGGAGCTCCTGTGCGTGGATGGGATGTCAGGATTGACGCTTTGGCTTCAGCAGTGAACGGCGTCGTTCGATCGATGACGTCCTTGAAGCGTACGATCGGCAACAGCCGCTCACGCAGCCTGTAGACCTCGGTGTCATAAGCCTGTTCGATTCTGCCGGATCCACTGGGATGCAGGCAAACGACTTCTTCAAGCTCTCGTTGCGGAACAGCGAATCGATCTCCGTTAACACGAACGATCAGGCACGGAATGATCGCAAGCGTCAACGGCAGCCTGAGGACCATGGAACATCCATGACCGACAACCGAATCGATCGTCAGTGTTCCCTCAAGCTGCTCAATATTGGTTTTGACAACATCCATGCCGACTCCGCGGCCGGAAACCTCTGTCACCTTTTTGGCTGTTGAGAACCCTGGCAGCAGAATCAGTCCAAACAGCTCACGCGGTGTCATCCGCTCGAGTTCAGCTTCTGTTTTCAGACGTAGTGAAATGGCCCGTTGCCGAACAGCTTCGGAATCGATGCCTCGCCCGTCGTCATGGATCTCAATGCGCACCTGTCCATCTTCGTGTGTGGCCGTCAATGTGATGCAACCGGTGCCCGATTTACCCTTTGACCGACGGTCCTCCGGCAACTCAATCCCATGGTCGACACTGTTACGAATCAGGTGCGTCAGTGGATCGCTGAGCTGTTCAAGAATTGTCTTGTCGAGTTCGACCTCCCGCCCCTGCAGATCGATTTCAACCTGCTTGCCAAGTTGACGGGCAAGATCTCGGATCATCCGGGGAAACTTGTTGAACAGGTTCCCCACGGGCTGCATTCGCGCACGCAGTGTCGCATCCTGCAATTCGGAGGTGACAGAGTTGAGCCGCTGGATAATCGCTCGTTGCGGACCGTCTTGCTCAGCAAAGGCGATCAGTGACTGATTGCGAACCAGCGTCAGTTCTCCGACCAGGGTCATCAGCCTGTCGAGAAGTTCAATCTGAATCCGCAGAGTATTAGGTTTTTCATTTTCCGACGATACCGCCCCTCTGTAACGGTTGGTTTCATCAACGACAGACTCTGCTGAAAGCTGCGATGAAATCGTCCCAAATGCTGGCGAGTCAAAATCACCCGGTTGCCCCTGCTTGACCGGAGCGATTGAATTCCTGACCGTAACACCACATCGCGACAGAAGTTCCTGCGGTTTCAAATCTGTTACGCACTCTCCACTCCATACAACCGGGCCGAGCGGCAGTGACATTCGCAGGTTGGTCTCGGGAAATACCAGACGGCCGGATTCGATCGCTGCCGCTGCATCGAGTCTCTGAAAGAGATTCAACAGTCCACCGGGCTGCGCTGAAAGTTCAATTTCCAGTTTTGCGGTGCGAGTCTCTGAAGGTTCCCCACTCAGCCCCAGTCTGGAAATCAGCTCTATTCGGGATCGGGAAGATTCGAGCAGCACCATCCACCGCAGTTTTCCACTCGGCAACCCTTCCCTCAGTTGGCAGTTCCCGATATCCAGCTGCCGGTCGAGGATAGTTCCTTCGCGGACAAACTTACGAAAGAAAGACGTCAGCCCGGCAGGGTACAGCCTTGTTAGTTCCGCCAGATTGATCTCAAGAGCCACATTGCCGGCACCGCGATATTCTATGGCTGTCTGCAATCTCTTCAGGCAATCCGAAACATCTGCCTGCAGGCTGTTTGGAAGGTCGTCGACCAAAACTGCGATACGATCGCGAGCACCAAGCAGAACCTCGAGCGACTGCTGCGGCGCCAACTCACGCATTTTTTCAAGAAGGGTCTCCATCACATGAGCCAGCGTATGAATGGGTGTAAGCCCAAGAAATCCGGCATCGCCCTTGATCGAATGCACCGCGCGAAAACAGCGATCCACACAGGCGGTGTGCTCAGCCGGCCCAGGATGACTTTCCAGAGACAACAACGAGGCCTCGACCGTGCTCAGATGCTCACGAGCATCCACGATAAAGTCGTGCAGACGATCATTTACGTAGCTTGACATTATGGGCAAGATCCGACCGAATAGAGTTGGTCAATCCCGGTGACCTGCAGCACCAACTGCAGATCCGCATTTGCCCCGACCACTTCCACACGACTTGCCGTCCCGCTGGCACAGGCTGGTGCGGCAGCCAGTAATGCAATCCCCATAGCATCAATATCGCGCGTTAGCGACAGGTCAAAACGAACCACGGGTGAAAGCGAATCCAGCCCCTCAATAAACTTAATGCGAGCCAATTCCGCATTGGCGGCATCCAACATCACTGGTAGCACAATCACAACGTCCGGAACTAACGATGGAGCAGTCGGAACTGTTGTCGGCGCTGCGATTGTTTCCCCAGTGGAGGTTGGCTTTCCCGAGAGAACGCCCGCCAGTTCACCAACCAGTGGTTCCACTTCGGCGTTGAACTGCGACCAGTCAACCGATGCCTTTGTGTTATTCTTCAGGCGGATGAGCATATCTACCCCGCGGAGCAGTACATCCACATGGTCCGGTCGCAGCGTCAACCGTCCATCCTGCGCCGCCACAAAACAATCTTCCATCACATGCGACACCCGAACCGCCGGGTCGATGCCCAGAATTCTCCCGGCACCCTTAATGGAATGTGCCGCTCGCATCATTTCATCCACACGAGACGTATCTCGCGGATCACGCTCCAACGCCAGAAGGCCGGCTGTTAATGATTCGGAATGAGTTTCCACTTCGGCACGGAAAATCTCCAGCATCGATTCGTCATTAAAGATTTCGCTACTCATTCCTTGCCTCATTTTCATTCGGCAGTTTCACGCATCTGAAATGACACGGAATATTCTTGCCAAACTCGCCCTTCTAACATGACGCTGCATCCTCGGGTTGCCAGAACAGATTCGGCTGCTGCATTGGCACGGGGGATTCCCGAAAAGAAATGAATGTTAAACGTACTGCAATCGCTTCGTATGCTGTTGCTACCTTGGGGGAGGGGAACATCTAAAAGTTGTCAGGACGCTGTAATCCCAGTTGTGAAGTCGTTGTCGCCTGCTAAAAGCCTCTGAACTCTCGAATAGAGTTTGTCCAGCAGCGGTTCTGTCCAAAGGCTTTCTTCACCCGGTACCAGTAATGTCTGAAACAGTAAGCAAAGACAGAACGATTCGAGTTCTTCTGATCGACGACCAGCTAATCGTGGCGGCCGCTGTCCGCCGAATGCTGGAGGCTGAGTCAGACATAGAATTCTTTTATTGCCAGGACCCCACACAGGCTATTTCAACAGCCAAAGAAATCTCGCCGACGGTGATTCTGCAGGACCTGGTCATGCCGGAACTTGACGGCCTGCTGCTGGTAAAGTTCTTCCGCGCGAACAGCGACACTCGTGAAATCCCGTTGATTGTGCTTTCCTCAAAGGAAGAGCCTTTGATCAAGGCTAAAGCGTTCGGCCTTGGGGCCAGCGACTACCTCGTTAAGCTACCTGACCGGGTTGAACTGATCGCTCGAATTCGCCATCACTCAATGGGATACATTCATCTGCTGCAGCGTGATGAGGCTTTTCGAAAGCTTCGCGAAAGCCAGCAGGCGCTTGCCGAAGATGTCGCTCAGGCTGAGAAGTACATCACTTCATTGCTGCCGAAACGAATTACCTGCGAAAGTCTCGTGACAGACTGGCGGTTTATTCCTTCAGCTTTCCTTGGTGGTGATTCATTTGGATACCACTGGATTGATGAGGACAATTTCGCCTGTTATCTGCTGGACGTCTGTGGGCATGGGGTGAAGTCCGCCTTGCTGTCAGTCTCTGCCATGAACGTGCTTCGAGCCCAGAGCCTTACGGGGTGTAATTTCCGTGATGCCGGCGAAGTAATCTCTGCTCTTAATAATGCGTTCCTCATGGAACAGCACAATAACATGTACTTCACAATCTGGTATGGCGTCTATAACCGAATCACTCGGGTGCTGAACTTTGCGGGGGCAGGCCATCCGCCGTCGCTATTGATTTCCGGTCCACCAGAAGGCCCGATCTCATGTTTGCAACTTGAAAGTAATGGCCCAGTTAATGGAATGCTGGATGACTTTCTTTATCCATCCGAATCCGTGACTATCGAACCCGGCTCACGCCTGTACCTTTACAGCGATGGCGTCTGTGAATTGCACATGCCGGATGGTGGTATGTGGCCTTTTGATGATTATCTTGAGGCAATGTCACAGCCATTGGCAGTTGGTGAAAACGCTCTCGAACGAATCCAGTCTCTGGGACGTCGTATTCAGGGCGGAAATCCTTTCGTGGACGACTTTTCAATTCTCGAGATATTGCTTCACTAAAACTTCTTTACGGTGGCGGCTTACCCCTCAGTTCTCTGAATATCAAGATCCCCCGACGCCAGGTCATAGACGAGACCAATCACCCGCAGGACGCCGTTATCAACGGACTCCCGAAGAAATGTACTTCTCTTCAGCAGGACATCAACGGAATGACAGACATTGCCTCGAACAGCTTTAGACAGAACATCACCCTCACCGCCGCGGATTTCAATCACTGCAGGCAGAATCTCGTTCAATAACCGTCCCAGGGCTCCGGCATCAGTTGATCCGTCATGAGTTATCGCAGCTTTGACTGCTCCACACTGTTCATGCCCCATCACAATAACGAGTTTGACTCCCAGTTGCCCCACCGCATATTCGAGACTTGCCTGTTCAAAATCCCCCACGACATTTCCGGCAACTCGCACGACAAACAGGTCACCCTGGCCCTGATCAAAGATCACTTCAGGGGAAACTCGCGAGTCGGCGCATCCCAGAATAGCGGCAAAAGGAAACTGCCCCTGAGCATGGCGGCTGCGATCCTCCGAGGTGGTCTGAACACTCTTTCGCTGGTTGTCCACATAACGCCAGTGACCATCCAGTATTCGGAAAAAGGCTTGCTCCTTAGTCAGGCCCTGACCAGGAAGGCTTAACCCATCGTCACCCGCTTTGGCTTGGTTATCATCTTGTGGCAATTGAAATTCCTTCACAGATCGATGTGAATTAAAA
>CANHVD010000147.1 GCA_947463775.1 Planctomycetaceae bacterium
ACGCGGTTCTGGAGCGGCGATGAGAACGAGGACCTGATTCAGGTTGGTTGGTGCTCCGGTAACGCTGGCGGCCGCACGCATGCTGTTGGCGAGTTCAAAGCCAATCCGTTCGGAATTTCGGACATGCACGGCAATGTGTGGGAATGGGTGCAGGACGGCTGGGATCCGCAGTTCTATGGGCAGTTTCAAGAGAATGTTGCAACGGACCCATTTAGCCCACTTTCTGCCGGCACCATGCCAATGCGGCGGGGCGGAAGTTTTATGCAAGTCCCGGAGTTGGTCCGCTCGTCGAGTCGTCTCCTCTATCACACGGACAACGAGATGGGGTTCCGCGTGGTATTGGTTGTCGAGGGTTTGCTTGTCAGTGATCCAGGTGACTCGCCGCAGAGTAACGACCAAAGTCAATCCGACGTCCCCGTCAATACCCAAGCTACACCTGACTGAGCCCTCTGGTTTCAGGCCTATTTGGACTGCTGCAGCCTGCTGCAGCTCTCCGATCCACAGCCTGCTGTGGAGAGCTGTTTTGAAATCAACACGGTTAAACTGGAGGTTCGGCAGCAGGCTGCCTGGATCAAGGCGGCAGCCTGCTGCAGCAGTCCAAGTGGGGAAAAACAGACTCGGTCTCAGGGGAGACCGAGTCCGTGGTGCACCTCAGCAGAAGTGAGCACCTTTTGTGTTCACGTAAACGGCGTAGAGTGACTGGCTGCCGGTCATAAACAGACGATTGCGTTTCGTACCGCCGAAGCAGACGTTGCTGCAGATCTCGGGCAAGTGAATCTGAGCAATCCGTTGACCATCTTCCGGAGCGAAGATGTGAACGCCGTCGTAGCCCTGCCCGACCCAGCCTGCACTGGCCCAGATGTTGCCAGCGACGTCGCAACGGATTCCGTCTGCGAAGCCAGCTTTCGTTTCACCGTCTGGCATGACCAGATTCATGGACGCAAACTCTTTGCCATTCGCCAGGCTTGTTCCGTCCACGACATCCCAGACTTTGATATTCTTGGGAGCATCGGGATAGTGCGACGCCCCTGTGTCGGCAACGTAGACCTTCTTGTAATCCGGTGAGAAACACAGGCCGTTAGGCTTGTTGATTTCATCAGACATCTTGATGACCTTGCCAGTGCTGGCTTCGATCCGATAGATCGCTTCCTTCTGATAGGGCTGAACTGACCCGGTATTGGCAAGTGTGCCTTCGTAGTCCATCAGGGCTCCGTAGCCCGGATCTGTGAACCAGATGTCGCCGTTGGGATGGACAGCTCCGTCGTTTGGTGCGTTGAGCGATTTGCCGTTGTATTTGTCGGCCAGAATCGTTCGCGTGCCGTCGATTTCATAACGAGCCACACTGCGCGTCAGATGTTCGAAGGAGATCTGTCGTCCCTGCAAGTCAAACGTGTTGCCGTTGCTGTTGTTGGCAGGGTTGCGGAAGACGGAAACATGTCCGTCTTCTTCCAGCCAGCGTCGCTGAATGTTGTTGGGAATGTCGCTCCAGATGAGATACCGCCCTGCTCCGTTCCATGCGGGCCCTTCGGCCCACAGCATCTCTTTGCTGTGGAATAGACGCTGAATTGGAGTATTGCCCAGCATGAGCTTCTTGCCGCGATCATCCAATGAAACAAGGCGATGATCGGGATAGCGAACCGGAGCAGCATCCGTGCCGTATTCATCAGCTGAAACCATCCGCGCGGCCGTCAGTGTTGCGGCACCGGCGGCAAGAAACTTACGACGGGCTAATGGATTGTCCAATGCAGAGGCGGGTTTAGCGGAGTCTGATTGAGAATGAACTGCGTGGTGATTCATGTAGGAACTCCAAAATGGCACAACAAATGGCAGGAAGGTTTTAGAGCGGAAGATTTGCTCAGATTCCATTGTTGCGAATGCCGGGGAAAACTCCCAGTACTGCGGCATAGTTCCGCGATGAAAAAAATGAAGACGATGGCGGCAAATACGGCTTCAACGACTCCTGCTGTGTCGTTTTATCGAGTGACGGTTCGGTTTCGAGAGGCAGACTGCTAAGCTTTGATTCCGCCAATTGTTGTGCTGGAATGATCAAGCAGATCATGACGACGACTTTTCAATTCTGTGTCAGAGACGTTGTTTCTTCGGGACCTTAAGACCGGATCATAAAAGGACAATATCAAATGCGAATCTCAACCGGATGGGCACTGATTCTCGGTTGTACCCTGGGGATCTCTTCGACAGCTTCTGCGGCAGATCGAGTCTTTGCTGAAGGAACAGTTCCTGAAGAATTGTGGAATCAGGGAGAGTTCACAGAGGGCGTTGCAGTCCGGTCTGACGGGCTCGTATTCTTCAGTGATATCCACCTCGATCCCGCAAAGCCGGGGCAGATTTTGGTCTTTGATCCAGCCACAAAACAGACTCGTGCTTATTGTGAACGAAGCAGCAAGAGTAATGGACTGGCGTTTGATTCAGGCGATCGATTGATTGCCTGCTGCGGAGCCAATGGCGGCAACCGGTCGCTCTGCGAAGTTCTGGAAGGTGGTCAGCTGAAGCCGCTGATCTCCAGCTTCAACGGTAAGCCTCTGAACGCGCCGAACGATCTGTTGGTGCATCCGAATGGCAGCATTTACTTTTCCGATCCGCGGTATCTTGGGCCTGAGCCGGTCGAACAGGCAGGGATGTTTTTGTTTCGATACGACACCAAGTCGAATACCGTTAGCATTGCCACGGAGCTGGCCAAAAAACCAAACGGAGTGGAGACCTCCCCGGATGGCAAAACGCTGTATCTTGCGGAGACCGATAATGGGTCAACCGGTGTTCCCGGTGATCCCGTCGGTCCGAAGGGTAAGATGCAGTTACTGGCTTTCGACGTCAACGCGGATGGACGATTATCGAACTCCAGAGTGATCGTGGACTTCGGCAGCGAAGATGGCATTGATGGCCTGACCGTGGATGCCTCGGGGCGAATCTTTGCTGCGGTTCGATCGGCTACTAAGTTTGGGATTGGAGTCTATGACGCGACTGGTAAACCGCTCGATTTTCTCCCCACGCCATCGCTTCCAACAAATGTTGGCTTTGGAGCCGGAAACGATTCCGGAACGCTCTACATTTCAGCCGGTGGCGGGCTGTATCGTGCTTCGGTTCTGAAACAGAATTGAGAGTTCTCTTCAGTAGTGAGTGCCACGGGGCGACGGCCTGCGCAAGAGCCGTCGCCTCCAGCCGGGCGGTAAACAGACTACTCAACAGTACGCGTATATTGCGCTTCAGTCGTTTTGTTTTCAGTCGGTTTATTTCGCCGAGCGTTTCGCGAGTGGTTTGACTGCGCCGCTTACCTGAAGCTTGAGATCACCTTTGCACTTGGCAATCACGGGGACGTTAACGCGAAGAAAGAACTGACCACCTTTCTTCGGCTTGTGTTCTACGCCGGCGTTGACGGCAAACGGTTCGCCAGGCTTACCATCGGTCATAACCAGGCCGATGAGCGCGCCGAAGGGAGCAACTGCAACATGATCTTTGGCCGGGTCGGAATTGCTGAGACCGGTCAGGGGGACCAGTGTAGTCAGGTCCAGTTTATATTCCCCGACAACAGCGATGCGAAACGGCTTGCCTTCTTCCACTTCGCAGATGGGGACCCAGCCGTTGGAGACATCCATCTCCATCTTGATCCCATTCTCCTGAAGCAGTTCCTCATTAATCATTTTGATCTGATCTTCAACACCTTCCATCTTTGGATTGATAGCCGCAATCCTCTGCAGGACCTCTATAGCGCTTTCTTTGCGTCCCTGCTTGTAATGCTCATTAACAACTTCCTTGTATTCCTTCAGCAGCAGTTCTTCAGCCTTGGAGATCCGTTCGGCCAGTTCCGTTTCGCTGGCCCCGTCTTTGCGATCCTTGTTCTTGTCGCGATCTTTGCTCTGAGCAAACGTTGAATCCGAAAACGCGGCGAGAAACAGAACCACTAGCATCAAACGAGTCCGTTTAAATGCGAGCAGAAATGGAAGCAAATGATCGGCTGGCATGGAGTTCATCTTGGGGATCCTGTCAGGAGGTGAAGATTACTGTTGGGCCAAACGCCGAACAATTTTTATTCTGACGTCAGAAACGTAGGACTCTGTTCTTCAAATAACACCATGAGATCAAAGCTTTAAAGCGAATTTGTCACGGCTCTCCGCATTCCGTCACTCAGCCTTTGGTGCCTGGTGTTTCCAATGAAGTTGTCGAACTGGGTTGCGAACGCTTTCCAATTCTGTTTTCTTCGCCTCGAAGAATTCGTCCGATGTTTGAACGATGCTTCCAGACAATCAGCGCGGGGACAATTACCGAGAACAAAGTTAGCGGAAGCTTTGCGACTTCGAAAACCTGCGATCCCAAAAGGATCAGTTGCGTAACCGCAAACCCAATCGCCGCAGCAATTGAAGCGGCCGCAACAATCTTTGTCGCTCCGACAACGATCGCAAACAGGATTAGCGCAACCAGTGAAGCAACTGGCGAGATTACCAGGACAACTCCCAGTGCCGTTGCGACTCCTTTGCCGCCTCGAAGCTTTAGCCAGATCGGATACATGTGCCCAAGAATTGCGGCGATGCCAGCGAGAATAGTCGCTGTCTGAGCTGCATCTTCGGAGAATCTCGATGCCATCAGAAGTCTCGCACCCAGCGTCGGGAGCAGGCCCTTGATGGCATCCAGCACCAGAACAAGGCTCCCCCACTTCCATCCGATCACTCGTGCAACGTTGGTGGCTCCAATATTGCCACTTCCATGTTTCCGAATATCGTCCTTCAGAATCGCACGGCCCACGAGATACCCAAATGGAATGCCGCCCACAACAAAGGCAACGAGGCAGCATAGAACTGTCAGAGACACCATTTTAAATGTACCCGAAACGAACAGGCCGACCACGAGGAAAAAGGTTCTGTACACCACTGTCTGCGGAAGTGTTGCTGACAATGGGATGCGATGGAACCTCAAAAAACACGAGATTCTGAAATAGGGTGGTTCCGCGGCCTGTTTTTGGCATCGTGAAATTCACTTCACAATCTGCTGCCAGTTTTCCAGATGCAGCCATGCACGTGTTTTGTGGATTTGCCACGTCCCCAATGCTGCGATTTACAAAAACCCCTCTGTCCTTAGCTCAGCCTTGAGGATACAAAGACACCATCAATAGCGCGGATTTCGAGAAGGCGGCAGCGCGGTGTCGGTGGGGACCGGAGGAATACAAAAAGCAGAGAAAAGCGGCGGAGAACCACGCAAGGTTTCTTCTGCGACGCTTCTCCGCAGGCTGCTCGCGTTAGCTCTTGAGTATCGTCGTCCCTGCGTGATGGTTGTCCTGATGCAGACGGTGCTGGTGGCTCTTAGCTTGTCCACGCTTGGGCTGACCGGAGTGGGCATCGATTATTTGTCGTCGCAGGTCCTGAACAACGGCGAGACTCCGCATTGGCCGTTTGGAATTGCACCTCCGGCTTCCTGGAGCCCTGTACAAGTCATCGTCGTACTTTCACTGACCATTCTGGCCGTAGCAATGCTGACCGCCGGTTTGAAGTATCTGGCCGCTGTCGCGTCAGGAGCCCTTTCGCAGCATATCCTGATTCGTTTGCGGACTGAGATCTACGCGAAACTTCAGCGGCTTGGATTTCAGTTTTATGACTCGGGCGAAAGCAGTTCAATTATCAATCGAGCCGCCGGTGATGCCAACAACGTCCGCAACTTTGTCGACGGTGTTATCATTCGACTCATTACAGTGTTTCTGACACTGACCGTGTTTCTGGCCTACATGTTTCGAATGCATGTGAAACTGACTCTGGCGTGCCTGGCAACAACACCGTTGCTGTGGGCCGGGGCTGTGGTCTTCTCCAGAATGGTTCAGCCGGCTTATCGCCGAGCAAGCGAACTTGGCGATGTGATGATTCGCACGCTCGTGGAGAATTTGCAGGGAATCCAGGTTGTCAAAGGATTCGCCCGTGAATCTGAACAGGCCGACAAGTTTCGCAAAGCCAATCACGATATTCGTGATCTGAAGACCTCGATCTTTTTTCGCATCTCGACCTTTCAACCGGCGATGGGCTTGCTGACTCAGGCCAATATGCTCGTGCTGATTGGTTATGGCGGCGTGTTGGTGATTCGAGGCGAACTGGCTCTGGGAGCCGGGCTTTTCGTCTTCGCAAATCTTCTGCATGAATTTGCGAATCAGGTGGCTCATATCACAAATATCGTCAACAGTATCCAGTCCAGTCTGGCGAGTGCTGAGCGAGTTTTCGAGGTGCTGGATGAGCCGATTCGCATTCAAAGCCCGCCTACAGCGGCCCGGATTTCTGCGGTACTTCAGGGAATCGAATTCGACAACGTTTCCTTTGGCTATTCGCCGGAAAAGCTGGTCATTCGAAATGTGTCGCTGCGAATCAACGCCGGGGAATGTGTAGGAATTACTGGCCCAACAGGCGCCGGAAAATCCACACTGCTGAGTTTGCTGAAACGCTTCTACGATGTGGAGTCCGGACGCATTCTGATTGATGGAACGGATGTTCGGGATCTGAACCTGAGTGATGTTCGTCGGTTGAAGGGAATTGTGTTTCAGGAGAGCTTTCTATTCAGCAACACCGTCGCCGCTAATATTGCCTTTGGCGACCCGGAGGCAACTCAGGAACGAATTGAAGAGGCGGCTCGTATCGCATCGGCGGATTCATTTATTCGCGAACTCCCGGATGGTTATCAATCCATGGTGGGCGAACATGGAAGCAATCTGTCCGGGGGACAAAGGCAGCGACTTTCACTGGCTCGCGCGATGTTGACGAATCCTTCCGTGCTGCTGCTCGATGATGCCACAGCTTCTGTGGATCCGGAAACGGAGCATGAAATTCGTGAAGCCATGGTGTCTGCAATGCGAGGGCGGACGACGATCATTGTTTCGAATCGTCTTAGTACGCTGCGGCAGACTGATCGAATTGTTGTTCTTCGTAACGGCGTGATTGAAGCCGTGGGAACGCATGATGAGTTGTTGCGAACCAGTGACTACTATCGTGAATTGAGTGACTTGCAGAGCAGTCACGAACTGGAACAAAAAAAGCTGGATCAGAACGATGAAGCCAGCGGCAGTCAGGCGATGACAATTCAGATGACCGGGGCAAATCGAGTTTCTGGAAGGCGAATGACGCGCGTTGTGTAGCCTTCCGGATTCAGTTCGATAATTCGATATCCAGGCGGATCAGCCACAAAGGTCGGAGTACTTCCCTGAGGACTGAATTGAATGCCGGTTGATGGCGTCGTCAGAATATCGGTCTGATTCCATCGCGTTTGGAATTCATGATGAACGTGTCCGCAGCAGGCGAACCGGATTCGAGGTTCTTCCTGAAACCAGTCCAGCAGTATTTCTTTGCCCGACAATCCGATGATATCCATCCATTCGCTTCCTATGTTGACCGGCGGGTGATGCAGAAAAAGGCCGATCATGTCCGGCTTCAATGAACGGACCTGTTCTTTCGCCCATGCGATCTGCTCTGCGTCGATCAACCCTGGCACCGAAGATGGCACATGCGTATCAAGGCCGAGGCACAGCCAGTTTCTCGCTTGAAACGTAAAGTTGATTCGCGCATCGCCCTGCCCTGCTATTCGGTCGGAGAATACAGATCTCAGGACGGTTCGATCATCATGATTTCCAGGGACCTGAAACAGTCTGTCGAGCCACGGGCTGAGCTCCCGCCGGACGGCGGAGTAGCTCTCCTGAAGTTCATCATGCGTATGATCCCCCGTGACGACCACGAAATCGAACTCTTCTCCACTTTGTTTGATATGTTCAGCAACATCGCACAGCAGTTGAAAAGTGGGGATACCTCTCAACCGAGCGTTTGGATCTCGGAAGATATGAAGATCGGTCAGTTGCAGAATACGAGTCGAAAGCATGCGGGTCTTCTCTGAGTAAAACGGTGATTGGACTGATTACATAAAAGAAGCCATCCCAGTGCAGGCGATCGCATCCATTACCAGACAAACGCAAACCTGCCTCTGCTGCGTCATTCGATACGACCAAACTATGGCTGGCGCAGCCCACTGTTCCTGACATTCAATGTTGATCTGTGTGTCGCAACGGAGCAGTTAAGCCAACGTCGTTTTCCTGTGCAGGTCGTCAACAGCCGATGCGGTCGATGCTGATCTGTTTCCCACTGTCTGGCACCAAAGTTTATAGTCTCGACTTCCTCAAGGTCAACTTGCACCTGGGACAGGGAGAAGAGAAGTCGCAGCCAGTGTGTAGTCGCCTTGAATCGCCGCAACGATGAGGTTCCTTGATTCCGCCGCCGTCAAATTTATCAGGCCTGCAATTCGCGCCGCCTCAGCAGCGAGGAACTCGTCCTTGATGCTATTCTGAAACCAACGGGCGTAGTCGCCATTCCGCAGATGAAAATTCCATGTAACATCGTCAATCCCTTCTGCGATTTGGCAGAAGAGAATGAGGTTCTGTGCACGTAGATTCAGACGGCAATCGGGGCCTCTGAAATAGAAGCTCCGATCCGGCGGCAACTGCCCTTCAGCATACTTTCTGCAGTGTCGCTGGTGTTCGCGGTGGCTCTTAATGCCACGACATCTGGTCACTTGCGGCGGGGGCTGTATTTTCCATAGCCAGAAATCTCCTGTCTCCAGTTGCGGCGCGGGAAATTGTGGCGGATTGACCCCGGTCGCGGCCCCAAAACTGCGAGCCATCTGCTCTGCGTCCAGCCCGACAACAGTGAGGATCTCGACTCGATTCAGCAACGAAACCGGCAGCAAATCCGGCTGCACTGTGATTAGAACGACATTCATCAGGTTTTCCGGAAGCAATTCGGATGATGGCAACCAATCCGCCGGCATCAGGTGATGAGCTTCATCGAGAATCAGCCAATGTGGTCGACCGGTCTTGATTCGCAGCTGAATAAGTCCGGCCAGAAGCTGGAGGAAGAAGGGAGGACGATCGGGAATTGGAACTCCCGTTAGGCAGACGACGACGTTCGTATCGGGTTGCTCCAGAACGTGGATGACCTCTTCAATCTGTGGTGCTGCGCTGGGACCACCGAGAACTACGGCCCCTTCGAACGATTCGTAGTCGCCTTCCGGGTCGACAGTACAGAATTGATAGCCCTGCGCAGCGATCGAATCAACAATCTGATTTGCCAGCGATGATTTTCCGCTTCCCGAAGAACCGCAAACGAGAATCGGTCCACTGTACGCTGGCAGAGACACTTCCCCGGATTCGCTATTTGCAATCGCCAGCGGAGGCCGCTTTGACCGCATCTCCAATGATCGCAAATCGTCGGAGAGAATCTGGTCGATTAAGAACTCGACCCCCGCACCGTGATCGGCCGGCAAAACCAAATCAACAGTGGCTTTAAGCGCTGGTAACGCGTTCGATACGGCCGCCGAAAACTCACACAGCTTAAGGAATGCATGATCGTTTTCAGCATCGCCAACGCCCACCGTATTGTGTTGCGAGAGTTTCATTTCCTGCAGAGCATGTTCCAGCCCAAAGGCTTTATTCACGCCTGTCGGCAAGACCATTACTGCACCTTTGTTGAAGACAATCTGCAGCTCCAATCCGAGATCGCGAATTGTCTCGAGCACGACACTTTCGAACGGACTCCATGTTGCGACCACGCACTGCCCGACGGAGACCTGATTGACACCGCGACTCATAAGAGTGTCAGCCAGTTTTTGCGATGCTGGATTGCCGATCAGAATTTCTTTGTTGGTCGATGGTTCATAAAGTAGACCTCCATTTTCTGCCACGACCCAGTGAAATAGACTCAGTGTGGAGAATACGGATTTCAACTGTGGTAACTCGCGCCCGGTGACCAGAATCAACTTCCGACCGGACGCCACGAAACGATACAACGCCAACAGCGTCGATTCTGAAACTCGGCCGTCGCGGGCTAGAGTTCCATCATAATCAGTCGCCAGTACGTGATATCGCATTAGCCTTGTGTGTCCTGAGAAAAAATCAACACGCTATAAGCGCCGATGGTGATTGTTCCCTCGGCGGGAAAGCCGTCTCGTTTCACGAGGCTCACACTCTGCTGGTCTTCTCTTTGTTCGGCGACAGCAATCACGTCGGTGCTCGCCTGGTTTGCGAAACCGCGGCTGTATCCGTTCCAGTCGCTGTTCAAACGCAATCGCCAGGTTCCTGGAGCCGGAAAACCGAGCTCATAATTTTCGTGGGCCAGGTGAGAGAGATTTACAACGACGATAACGTCATCACCGCGACCGCCCTGGTGCCAGCGATGATATGCCAGCATGTTATCGGCCTGATTCTGATGAAAGGTGTTCAGGCCGGATCCCGTCAAGCCTCGACTGCAGTTTGAGCGATTAAGGCGAAGTTGAATCAGGTCCCGATACATTCGCACGAGGCCACTGAACTCTTCCGACTTGTGCCAGTCGAGTGGCACCGAATCCTGGAACCACCCGTCTTCAAGGAACTCCTGTCCCTGAAACAGCAT
>CANHVD010000148.1 GCA_947463775.1 Planctomycetaceae bacterium
CTCAACATGGTTCCTCGATACCTGCCGCGTTATGGAATGGCGCCCGAGTGGGCGGCTGCCTACCGTCCGCTGGTGATCGCGTTTACCGTCATCAATCTGCTCGTAACGTGGTGCTTCAGCGCTGATGTGTCGAGTCAGGGAGGTGCTTACGCCACGGGCGTTCTGGTGTTGATGACGAGTGCTGCCATTGGGTCGTTGGTTGACCTGAGTCGAAAACCTCGCCCGGCTGAGCCGAATCTGCGACTACAGCGCAAAGCCAAGATTATCGCGTTTGGGTTGATTGCGATCGTCTTCGTTTACACAACTGTCGCCAACATTGTCGAACGTCCGGATGGCATCATTATCGCATCGATCTTCATCGCGTGCGTGATGGGTATGTCAATCTTCTCCCGCATCTGGAGAAGCCGTGAGTTGCGTCTGAATGAGTTTCGATTTGAAGACGAGGCGGACAAAATGCTATGGACAGACCTTTGTTCGGACGGCGGATTCCGTGTGCTGATTCCCCACAGGCCGGGTAGCCGTTCACTTACCGACAAGGAGATCGAAGTTCGACGAAAACATCGGATTCCACAGGAAGTACCATTGCTGTTTCTGGAGGTTCATTCCGGTGACACCAGTGAATTTCATAATACTCCAGTCATTTCTGTACGACAGGAGGATGATCGATTCATTCTTGTCGCTCGCGAAGTCGCGTCCGTCTCGCATACCATCGCGCAGATTGCCATCGAACTGAGTAAATCCGGCGCGCCGCTGGATATTGTCTTTGGCTGGAGTATCGGTAACTCAATGCAACTAGCCGTTCAGTTCGTGTTGTTTGGCCAGGGAGATGTTCCAAACAGCGTCTTCGATCTGCTCGAGCAGGCAATTCCAGACGCGACAAAAAGGCCGACGGTTTTGGTGGGCTAGAAAACGACACGGTGAGACAGCCTATCGCATCAACCATATGATAGGCTGGATCCAGCCCTGATTCTTCCGAAGCCCGGCTCCCAGTGAGTCGGGCTTTTTTGTTGGGGGCTTTCGAAACTCGCCAATCAGCAATCAGTCAATCGGGCCGTAAAACGGCGGCTTTTCTGGCCAAAACAGGTAATCTCAGAATTTCTGGTCATAATCTGCTCCCCACGGATAAGTACCGAAAGGACCGATCAACAGGGGAGATTTGTGGACGACCAAACTCGACAGGCAACTCGAATGTGGACGCTGGCCCAGCCGGCCGTTTCTGCATTTATTACTACGGTCGTCCGTGATTTTCGTGATCGAGACGATGTTCTGCAGGATGTTGCGGTTGCGGTAATAGAGTCCTTCGATCGGTGGGATGCTGAACGACCGTTTGTCGCCTGGGCGATCGGAGTGGCTCGCAATCAGGTGGGGCTCTATCTGCGTCGACGCCGACGTGAGCCTCAAGTATTAGAGTTCGATCCTGAAACCATTGATGCGCTGCAGGTTGCATTTTCATCTGCCGCCGAAGTGGGCGAGCCGCGGCTGGATTTTCTCCGCGAGTGCCTGAAGTCGCTCGAAGGTCGGGCTCGGATAATGTGTGAACTGCGATACCAGCAGGATCTCAAGCCGGCCGCGATCGCCGAGATAATCGGCATGACGGCCAATGCGGTGGCAAAATCGTTGCAGCGAATTCGTGAACAATTGCGGGAGTGCATCGATCATAAAGCCGCTGTTCAGGGAGTTATCCAATGAATGAGGCTGCACAGTTTCTGATTGATGGATATCTGGATGATGTGCTCACGATCGAGCAGCACGAAGAACTATCCACGTGGATCAGGTCGTCGCCTCAGAACGCTCGCAAGTTTGCAGCTGCGGTGATGTTGCATGATCGCCTTCGAAATGAAATGATCGTCTCCGGCGAGCGGCAGGGCGTCAGTCCTCCGTGTCGCTCTGCTGGCGACGAGTTTGTTGTGGAAAATGCGGAGGCCGTCACTCGGAGGGCTGACGCCCTGCCGCTCGCCGGGGTGGTGGCTCGTCGCCGGTCAGTGATCACTCTTCTTTCAACTGCGACATTAATCTGTGTTGCGGTCGTCCTGTTCTTTAAAAGCTTCGGTGACAGTCCAACGCTTGCTGCTGCCGGTGAATTACAACGGCTTATAGAATTGAATGCTCAAACGATGGACCGAACGTATCAGATCACTGTGGAAGAAACCGTGTTGCCTCACCGAGGTCGTCGTGGGCCATCGCCGGAAGACGGTCGGCCACCAAAAGCACCGATGGATGGAGCGACTTTGTATGTTCGCGATGGCCAGCAGTTTGTACTCAGTCGCATCACCAATGCTGGCCCGTTTGTGACTGGCAGCAACGGCAAAGTGAGCTGGGCGGTTCGACCAGATGGTCCAGTGCGATACAGCAAAGATCTGAACCGATTTAATCGTGATCTTCCAGGCCACGAGCATGACATGCCGCTGGTCAATATTCACGACGGTCTGGAACGTCTTCGTCGGGCCTATGACGTTCAACTGCTTCCGGTTGAAGACGGTGAGAGTTCCGAACCAGCGACGCGTTTGCTGGTTGCTGTCCGCGATCCCAAAGAACGTGGGCCAAGGCGAGTCGAGATCAGTTATGAAGTCGAAAGCGGACTCATACGCCAAATGCGATTCATCGAAATGCCCTATGGGCCTGAATCGTTGACCCTCCGGCTAACGCTGTTGTCGGAAGATTCTCTGGATGTGCGGTTCTTCGATCATGAGTCGCATCATGACTCCAATCGCCGCGTTGAGGTGGAGTGATCTTAAATCGTAGGGTGAGACCAGCAAGCGAACGCGAGCGCCGGCCCACCATGTTTGCACGTTGATGATGGTGGTCCGGCACGACTTAGCAGCCGCTGGTCCCACCCTACAAAAATCTTGAGACATCATGATGAAAACACTCACGCTTATAATCCTCATGCTTGCCCCCGCGATCGCCTTCGCTGCAGACCAACCCAACATCATTCTGATGCTGTCCGACGATCAGGGATGGAGTGGGCTTTCGGTGGTAATGCATCCCAATCATCCAGGTGCGAAAGGCACGATCTTTCATACGCCGAACATTGAACGGTTGGCATCTCAGGGCATGAGATTCTCCGCTGGCTACGCGCCAGCATCGGTCTGTTCACCGACTCGGATTAGTCTGCAGACCGGACGGAGTCCGGCATCTCTACATTGGACCAAGGCGGCTCCGGCCGAAGCGGGCCACAAGCTGACGGAACCGAGGCTGATCAAGAATATCGCTACGAATGAAACGACGATCGGCGAAATTCTGCGTGACGCTGGTTATGCGACGGCTCATTACGGCAAATGGCATATCGCTGGTGGAGGCCCGGAGAAGCACGGTTACGACGAGAGCGACGGCGACACCGGCAACGAAAACGCTTACCAGTTCAAAGATCCTAATCCCGTCGATATCTTTGGGATGGCGGAACGAACCGAAGCCTTCATGGCCAAATGCCAGAAAACAGGCAAGCCGTTCTTTATTCAGCTTTCGTGGAATGCTCTGCACGCAGCCGAGAATGCTCTTGAAGCAACCAAGGCGAAGTATGCGAACGTTTCGGCAGGCAATAATGCGAAGCAATCGTCAGTCGCCGCGATCACGGAAGATCTGGATACCGGCGTTGGTCGAGTGATGGAATCCATCGACAAGCTGGGACTCGCGGACACCACCTATGTGATCTACATGTCCGACAACGGCGCGGGCGGAGGAAAACGAACAGGACTGAATGGCGGCAAAGGCACGATGTGGGAAGGTGGAATTCGAGTTCCCTTCATTGTTCGCGGGCCGGGCGTTAATGCAAACTCGTGGTGTGATGTTCCCGTCGTTGGATATGACCTGTATCCGACGTTTTGTGAATGGGCCAATGTTCCCGCAGGCAAGCTTCCGAAGACCATCGAAGGCGGCAGTATTGCATCACTGCTGGCCAACAATGGCCAGGGTGAAGTCAAACGTGCTCGTGAGGAACTGGTCTTTCACTTTCCTCATTATCAAAGCGACGACGGACCACATTCGGCGATTCGACTGGGTGATCTTAAGCTGATCCACTTCTACGAATCAGATCGTGACGTGCTGTTCGATCTGTCGAAAGACATTTCAGAACAAAACGACCTCGCTGCGGAACAACCTCGTGACGCGGAAATGCTGAAGAAGCGTCTGATGACTTACCTCCAGGATGTGGATGCTCAATTCGCCACGCCGAATCCCGATTACGACCCCAACGCCGAACCAGTCTCTCGCAAGGGTGGAAAAGGTGGTATGAAGCCCACCAAACCCAAAGGGGCCAATGGTGGTCGCAGGCCAAAAGATTAAGGTCTGGGCTCAGGAAGTTTGGCGACACTGCCTTCGAACGACAACCAGTTATTGAACGGTGAGCCAAAGGCGACCGCTTTCAAGTTCCCGGCGCGTTTGCCTTCCTGTTAAACACTTTTAAGCAAGATTCTCTAACTCTACCGATGATCATCAGGGCCTTTCGTCATGAACACTCTTCGCATCTCTATTGCAGCCTTGCTCCTAATTGGCGCGGCATTCACAGTGGCGTTGTCTCAGGACGAAACTGCAAAGAATGGACAGCAAAAGCTTCGCAAGCCGTCGATGGCCGATACGATCAAAGCCAACGTCTACGCAGACAACACGTTCGAGCTATACATCAACGGAGAACTCGTTGCGGTAGACTCCATCCGCTTCATTCCGCACAACGTGATCTCCGTTGACATCCTTCCGGCATATCCGATGAACATCGCAGTCATGGCAAAAGACAATGCCGACTCGAAGACCGGAATGGAATACGCCAACACGAACATTGGCGATGCGGGTTTCATCCTGAAGTTTGCCGACGGCACGGTGACGAATGCGTCGTGGAAGGCTAGGTCGTTCTTCCACGGTCCGATTGATCGAGACACTAAGAATCCTCAGGTGCGATCCGAACCAATTCCAGAGAACTGGTTTGCCGTCGACTTCGATGACAGTTCATGGAAGAACGCGAAAGAGTATTCCGAACAGGAAGTTGATCCAAAGCAGCCTTACTTCGAAAACGATTTCGATGGCGCGAAGTTCATCTGGTCCGACGACATCGCTCTCGACAACACAGTGATCTTCCGCCATCGAGTTGATTCACCCCCAGACGGAAAAGCTCGCATCGACTTTCGCAATCTGAACAACGTCGTGCCTGACAGTCCTCCTGGCGGCGGAGGGAAGAAGGGAAAGAAGAGATAGTCGCAGTGAGCCTGTCGGCGGAGCGACAGGTGTACCGTACACCCGCCGCTCCATCGGTGGGAATCTTCTTTAGACACCTAAGTCGCTCAAATCGGAGGCTCCAAGACAATGTCCAAATCTATCGCTCGTTTGCTGCTGCTTTCGCTTGGTGTTCTCGCATCACAAAGCTCTTTATTCGCCCACGACGGCGCAGATGATCACGTCCATTCATCTGCGGCCATCAATGTTCGCACTTGGACCATCGACGAATCCAAAACAACCATCGAAGGCACGTTCGTCGCTGTCAAAGATGCACGCGTCTACATTCGGCAGACGGATGGCCTTGTGCGACCGGTCACTATTGATCGACTCGCAGCATCTGATCAAAGCTGGATCGAAGAACGAACCCGCGAAATCGCGGCGATCAATACTCAGCCCAGATATGTTCTGACCTCGCAACAGGCGAAGCGAGCCGCAAAGAGTCGTAACGCGTCTTCAGATCCAGGTCTTCCGCTGCTTCAGAAGAGCTTTGAGCCCTTCAAGTCGACCGTGAAGACTCGGTCTGATGCGGATTACTTTTTCGTCGAATCCAACGGTCTTCCTGATCACCAGATGATGGTCGGTATCACGGCATGGCAGCAGCAGGTGCCGATGCCTCAGAAATATACCGGCAGCAACGCATGGCAGATTCCGTTGCATCCGGTTCCGGCAAAGGAACCCATGTCTGCGAAGGACAACTTCTTTCGAGGAGCCATTGCTATCGCTGTCAATGGCATTCCGATTTTCAATCCCATCAAGAACGATGGTCGAACTGACACGTTGCTTGCCGGAGAACTCGACAACTGGGGAGGGCACTGTGGTCGAGCTGACGATTATCACTATCACATCGCGCCGATTCATTTGCAGAAGCAGATTGGTGATGACGCTCCTGTGGCCTGGGCTTTGGATGGTTATCCGATTTATGGCTATCAGGATGAGAAGGCTCCGGACTTTGCTCCGCTGGATCAGTGGAACGGGCACAAAGATGCCGATGGAAACTATCACTACCATGCGACGAAGAAGTACCCTTATCTCAACGGTGGCTTTTATGGAGAAGTCGTCGAGCGCGACGGCCAGGTCGATCCTCAGCCGCGAGCCGAATCGCCGCGGCCAGCTCTTCCACCACTACAGGGAGCGAAGATCGTCGACTTTGAAACGACCAGGCCTGGCAGTCATGTGCTGACCTATGAAGTCCGCGGTCGCAAGGGCACGGTCAGCTATACGGTCGCTGAAAGTGGCTCTGCCGAATTCACGTTCAAAACACCCGACGGCGAAACAACCATGGAAGAGTACACCGCAAGGCCAGCTCGAGGAGGTCGGCCGGGTGGTCAGGGCGGGCCACCTCGAGATGATCGACCGGAAGGCGGTCGCAAAGGCAAGGGGCCTCCACGTAAAGAGATTCCAAAGGATGAGCCAAAGTCTGCATCACGAAAGTCCGTGGGAGACATGAAGCTGACAAGTTCTTCAATCGACAAGGACGGAATGCTGAACGTCGATTGCACCTGCGATGGCAAAAGTGAATCCCCGGCCATCGCCTGGAGTAACCTCCCGAAAGGGACGAAGTCCATCGCATTCAGTCTCTGGCACACCGCACCGGATCAGGAGAAATCGTATTGGGTTGTTTACAATATTCCGGTATCAGTGGATGGCCTGAAGCAGAATCAGAAAGATGTCGGGAAGGTCGGTTTCAACGATCGCAAGAAAGCGGCCTTCGATCCAATGTGCTCCCGTGGCCCGGGCGTGAAGACCTATCACATCACGGTCTTCGCTCTTTCTGAGGACTTAAAACTGTCCCCGCAACAGGCGACTCACAAGGGGCTTCTGGAAGCAGTCAAAGGCATAACTCTGGCGGAGACCACTCTGGACTTTGACTACGAGCGAAAATAGCGAAAGCATCCATTCGGATGATGAGCGCCCCGTCTTCAATGATAGTTTGATTGCGTCGGTGAATTATCACCTGTCCCCAAGGGACTTCAAAATTCAGCCGATGGTCCCCGAAGACGCAACATCGGTTTCGACGGACCAGACATACAAACTTTCCCATTGAATTTTCTCTGTATACTCCGTGACCTCCGTGGCGAAAGGCCTGTTGTGTCAATGCGACTCATGACCTGCCTCTTGATAATGTTCATCCTCAGCGTCACGGAGAATACTCTTCATGCCGCCCCTCCGAATGTCGTGTTGATCCTCATGGACGACATGGGATGGCGAGACGTAGGTTTTGCGGGGAACGACTTTGTTGAAACGCCAAACCTTGATCGCCTGGCCGGCGAGGGCATTCGATTCACTCAAGCCTACGCCAGTGCGCCGAATTGTGCGCCGACGCGGGCGTGTTTGATGTCGGGGCAATACACACCAAGGCATGGCGTATTCACGGTGATTGATCCGCGGCATGATCCCGGTCAACCACATCACAAAGTGATTTCGGCGAAAAGTAACGAAGCGCTGAGTGGCGATGTTGTCACCATCGCAGAACTGTTGCAAACAAAAGGTTACGCGACCGCGTGTTTCGGCATGTGGAATCTCGGCCGAGGTCGATCGGGTCCATCAACTCCGACAGGGCAGGGCTTTGATCTCTTCAAGGAACCCAAGTCCGTCGGATTCGAGAAGGATGCTTACTTCGACAGCGAAGGCCGCTATTGCTCGGACATTTTGACCGATGAAACGCTTTCGTTCATCGAAAATCATGGGGCCAAACCGTTCTTCGTCTACCTCGCGCCGCACGACGTGCACGCTCCGCTGGAACCAAAACCAGAGCTTGTTGCGAAGTACGAAAAGAAAGCTCAGCGTGCGAACGTTTCCGATGCTGAGATTCAGCAAGCGGCCTCCGTTGAAGCCATCGACGTCAACGTTGGGCGAATCATGGATAAGCTGAAGGACTTGAAACTTGACGACAACACCATGGTCATCTTCACCAGCGACAACGGCGGCACACCTCAATTCGTCGCGCCGTTGAATGGCAGCAAAGGGGCTCTTTATGAAGGCGGCATTCGAGTCCCCGCAGCGATCTGGTGGAAGGGACTAAATAACCCTGGTCGTGATTTTGACGAACCTATCCTGAGCATGGACTTCTATCCAACCATCGCCGAACTCGCTGACGCCAATCTTCCGAAGAACCAACCGATCGACGGAACCAGCCTGATGTTGGTTCTGCGGGACGAAGCGAAGTCACTCAATCGAGACTCGGTCTTCTGGCATTTTCCCTGCTACATCGGCCGCGGAGAGCCCAGCAGCGCGGTGCGGATGGGAGACTGGAAGTTGATCGAGAAGTTTCAGGGTGAATCTTTCGAGCTCTACAACCTTAAGAATGATCCCGGCGAGAAAAAGAACCTCGCTGAGTTACAGCCACAGAAAGCCAAAGAGTTGAAGCAGGTTCTTTGGGATTGGCAGACAACCACCGGCGCGCCTCGTCCTGTCGAAAAGAATCCGGCCTACGACCCGAGTTCCGAACAGGCTCAAAGAGGAAAGAAAGGCGGCGGCAAAGGGCGGAAGCCAGGGATGAACAATCAATAAACGGGCTGTGGGAATGGAAAGAGGACGGATTCCGGAACCCGTCCTCAATTGCAGCAAGACCTACAAAACATGACTCTGTCATGTCACGATAACCCGAGCAGCGATCGAGCTTCTTCCTGCCCAGCGGCTGGTTTGCCATATTCACTTGCGGTGACTCGGGACAACGAAACCAAATGCTGCCAGCGGATGGATTCACGGGTTGAGTGGAAATCGTCCCACACTGTGTGAAAATATTTCTCTGCGTGCAACGCACCGTCTTCACTGACAGCGTACTTGAGCAAACTGCTGAACAGTCGATCGGCTGGCAGTCCCAACTGGCCATAACGCTGAGTCACCGCAGTGGCGTGTCCTTGAAGATTGTTCTGGACAGCTTCATCCAGCTTGAGCAACAGGCCATCGGCATCAGTCGCAGAGAGTCGATCGAGATGGTGCTTTGCCGGTAACGCTTCTGTCAGCAGATTCCCTGGGTAGGAGCGATCTCGTGCGACTTGCCATGCTCCGATAATCAGGCAGGCAAAGACATTGCGGCCGCTGCTGACTCGAGCCAGATTTCTCCAGGCATTGGCCGCGTCGCTGGCATGAACACCAACAGAATCGCCGTGGACGGTACCAGCAGGCTTGAGTCGATCTTCCCACTGAGGAAGCCGGCCGCCGTCTCGCAGAACCAGTAGACTGGCGGCCAGAGAAATCGCTTCACCGATTGCAGCCGGTTCATAACCTTCGGCAAGGGCGCTTGCGGCGGCTTTCGCTGCGTCACTCGGAGTGCCCGTGGCAAACGTCTGGCTCAGATGCTGCACGAATGCGTCTTCGGCCTTCTTTGTGCCAGGCTCTTTGCCGTTCAGCTGACATTCATCAAGCAGACTGACCAGCATCTTGCCATGCTCATCCCATTCCGCACGGCGCGCTGGTTCTGCGCGAACGCAGTATCGCAGAGACTGGCGGAGCAATGTGAGGGCGTGCTGTGTTCCGACAATCTCCTGCATGTCCCAGGCTCGGTACGGCAGGACCGTTCGGTGAACTTCCGGATTATCCTGAACAGCCGGGATCAGCGCGTCGAGGGCACTTCGAGGATCGGATGAAACGAAGGCAGAAAGAATCTGTTCGGCGTGGTTAGCATCCTTGGCTTTGATGGCATCATGAAGAGCTGCCGGATTGAGTTCATTGACTGGCGATGATGCAGAAAGACCATGCAGCACTTCGGACTCGCGACCTCCGAATTCCTGAATTCGACTGCTGTTGCGATACAGGACTTTCAGAACCGGCAGCGCTTCAGACCCCGCAGGCATCAGAGCCGACATCTTGAGTGCCGGACCAAGCGCCATGAATGTGTGAAAGCCGATGTAATCTTCGCCGCCAAAGGTTCTGGCGTTTGCAAGAGCCGCGGCGGCCACCAAAGTCTTCAGGGGCAACCCCGCCTGCAATTTTTTTACCAGCGAAGCTTGCAGCTGTTCAACTGGCGTTTCCTGCAGAGCACAAACGAGTGGCTCAAGGTCACCGAACTGAAGCGGAGAGTCCAGTTCCTCGGCAAATGATTTGGGAGCGAGCCCAAGATCGGTGAGCATCGCCGGGCCGAGTGTCGCCAGCAGCGTTCCTCGTCCAACATCGGCCAGAAAACCTCGACGCGAGTGACCACGAGACATCGCAAAATCCTTAGCA
>CANHVD010000149.1 GCA_947463775.1 Planctomycetaceae bacterium
CGGAAGAACAATATCTGTGTCGGCAGCGATAGAAGAAAGCGGAGACTTCGCGGGATCCAGCAACTGCACATGGTGGCCTCGCTGCTGAAGAGCGTTGGCCACGTTACGTCCACTTTCAAGGCTGACCTCTCGCTCGGCCGAATCTCCACCAGCGAGCACAACAATACGAAGGCGATCGGCTGAGGTCTCCGCCTGAGACATGATTTCTTCCTTGAAGAGAGACTAGCCTGTCAGCCGGATCGCGTCAGCGTCCGGTGAGGGAATTAACCGGACGCCAAAAACATTCCGGCTAATTCCGTCACACAACATCAGTTGTCATGTGACTACCAAACCTTAATTTCCAGTTCGAGATCCACAGCATACTTTTCAGCCACAGACTTTCGAATGCGGCTAATGAGTTGTTCGATATCGTGACTGGTCGCACCGGCTTCCGTCACAATGAAGTTCGCGTGTCGATCGCTGATACGGGCTTTCCCGACCGACATTCCCTTTAGGCCGCACTGTTCGATCAATGCACCTGCACTGAGTCCGCGAGGGTTACGGAAGATACAACCGGCCGACTGATCGGCCAGCGGTTGCGTGGATCGTTTCATGATCCAGTTTTTTCGAATCCGACGGTTAAGTTCTTCAGAATCATCTTTGGTCAGGTTCAGCGTCACTGACAAAACCAGCAGATCCTGAAAGCTACTGCGACGATAGGAGAACGAAAGCTCATCGCCTTTGCGAATCGCAATTTCCCCGTCCTGTGTCAGGACCTTAACGCTGGCAGCGAGCTGACCAATATCACCAGCTCGACCGCCGCTGTTACCAACGATGGCTCCCGCGATGGTCCCCGGAATTCCCACCAGATGTTCCACGCCTCCAAGACCAGCGCGAACAGCTTCCGTAATCAAATGAGAGAGCAGCGTACCTCCACCGGCAATCACTTGAGTTCCCTCAACGCGAACTTCGCTGAGCAATGGTTCGATCAATCGAATCACAGCTCCGCGTACGCCTTCATCGCGGACGAGCAGGTTGGATCCAGCTCCGAGGATATGAATCGGGATCTTCTGCGCCCGGCAGGTCTGCACGACCGAAAGCAGTTCTTCCTCCGTACGCGGAGTCAAAAAGTACTGCGCAGGACCGCCCAGACGCAGCCACGTATGGCGCGAAAGCGGTTCTTCAAGCTGCAGAATCTCGGAATAGTCTTCGATTGATTTCGTCATGAATTTGATTTGTCCTGCCTGCGCCCATTGTGATAACCACATCACCGGGTCGAGCCGCATGGTCTAATCTTCCGGGCACCTGGTCAAGATTCGCCATCAGGAATGCTCGGCCTCCCGCTTCAGAGATCCGCCGGACCAGCCGACCGGAGATCCGACAACACTCCGCAGAACTGGCGTTTTCCCGGGCCGGCAGTACGGGTAACACCAGACATTCGTCGAATAAAGTCAGAGCCTGAGTGAATTCTGAGAACAATCGTTCGGTTCTGGAGACCTGATGGGGTTCAAAGATTGCGATCAGCCGCCGTCCCGGAAAACAACTTCTGGCGGTCCGAAGTGTGGCCGAAATCGCTGACGGATGGTGGGCATAGTCGTCCACCAGGTCAACTCCGCGCCAGGTTCCTCGGTGTTCAAAGCGTCTGCGAATGCCGGAAAAGGATCCAAGGTGGTGGGCAATTTCTTCTGGCGGCAGGCCTTCTGCGATGGCGGCAACAAAGGCAGCTGCGGCATTCTCGACGTTATGCAGCCCGGGAACTCGCAGTCGAATTTCAGCTATTGAGTTGCCGCAATGGAAGATTTCGAACACCTGAGCAGGAAACGGAGGCCCGATGGTCACGGCCGCTCTGGCTTCAGAATCCAGTCTGAGATTTCGAACATTCCAGTCTGACACTGTGTTCCTGCCGAAGCTGGAAACACGGCACTTTGCTACGCGCGACAGTTTGTGTGAACGTGAGTTATCGGAATTTACGATCAGGGTTCCGTCGGCCGGGATGCGTTCAATGAATGATTGAAAGGCATCGTCTGCGGACTGATCAACGTCAAAGCAGTCGAAGTGGTCAGGCTCAATGCCTGTCAGCACCGCAGTTTGAGGATTCAGTTGCAGGAACGACTTCCGATATTCGCAGCTTTCGATCACCGATGTTTGCCCGGCACCGAACGCACCCGAACGATGAGAATCAATGAATTCTCCGCCAATGTATCCAGCAGGTTTGAGTCCCGCCTGTTGGAGAATCCACCAGATCATTCCGGTTGTTGTCGTTTTGCCGTGGGTTCCGGCCACACAGATTTGCCGGCTGTTCCTCAGGAACTCACCCATCGCCAAAGGTAGTGGAGCCACCTTCAGGTTTAGCTGCCGAGCCTGAATCAAAAGTGGACAATTCGCCGAAACTGCCAAGGAATGGACGACGATTGCGCTGCTGTACTTGTCTGTATTCAGCTCGGTCGGCCATCGGACCAGGGAGCAGTGAGGGGTCTTCAGAGGCTGCAGTCGAGAGAGGCCATCGCTGTCTGTGTCCGTACCAATGACCGTTTGACCAGCATCCAGCAGCATTTCGGCGAACGCTCGCATCCCCGCACCGCAAACTCCAAGCAGCAGCCAGACGGATTTATGTTCGCACGGCAGCTCTCCAGCATGTGCTTCTTCGAGGGCTGGATTGACATTGGACTGCATGGTGGATCGCCATCCTTGGCGTGATGCGTAAGACACGGTTCAAAGGGCAACTTGAACCGACAACGCACGTACTGTACAGGATTTCCGGCCGAAATTGCCAGAGAAGTCATTCCCGCATGGGATTCATATCGCCTGGTGCTCGGAGCGACGTGATATGCCCTGGGCGGAATTCATGCAGAGTAGCCAAATTCGTGCGAATTCGAATGCTTTCAATTCGATGCCCCGATTTCTCACGAATCAGGCTACAAAAAACACAACTCGCTCCTCCCCGAGCGAAGAATCGTTGGTCAAAATCTGTCAGCAACTCAGTTGTCCAATCTGAATGCGGACTAATCGGAGTTAAGCACTAGTGAGTTAATTGGCCTAAGCCAAATTCGGTGTTGATGTCGTGACGCATCGAATCAGGATTTCCAGCAACAAGCCATAACGGGATCTACCGAAACATCAACACCCCGTGAGGTATCCACGCGACATTGGATGTTTCGAGATGTTGATCATTGGAGATTGCGAGTAATTGATGGGAGATTCCCCATCCGACAAAGAATTGACGGGCTACTTACTCAGCTTAAATGGAACCGATGAACGTTCTGGTTGTCCAGGGTCTTGATCGATGGTTCTTCCGTGCGGGTTTTCCCGCATTCGTGGAACATGGATGAAAGAACGCTTGTCATCCTGGGCGGAAAAGAATACGAATCAGAGTTGCTGACGTACCCGGGGTTGAATACCTGAAGCTCGAAGCAATCAGATGTCGGTTAATCAGTTTGATTTTCAGATCAGGTCGGCGTCGATGGGACACCCGTCGAACGAATACTCACCCATGCTATTAATTGATGAGAACCCGAATTCTTCACGCGGATCAAAGCGCGTCTATGTCATTGATGATGACAAGGCTGTGCTGGATACGATCCAAATGTTGCTGGTTCACGCGGGGTATGATGTCCACGCCTACCAGTCAGCGTCTCAGTTCGTTGAAGACACAGTAAACCTTTCTCCCGGCGTTGTTGTCACCGATCAGGTGATGAAGCAGATGGAAGGTCTTGATGTTCAGCGTTATTTGTCTTCAAGGCCAAACGATTTTCGGGTGATTCTTGTCACCGCGTTTCCTCGAACCAGCCTTGCTGTGGCGGCCATGAAGTCGGGAGCTGTTACAGTTCTGGATAAGCCTTTCGACCGTCGCGAACTGATTGATGCGGTCGAGGAAGGTTTCCGACAACTTCAAAATGCAGAGACGATTGATCATGCTCTTCCGCCGGTGTTGCCGGAGAATGAGACCTATCTGAAACGACTCTCCGAACGCGAACGCGAAGTCATTCAGATGGTTTATGATGGCTCGACCAATAAAGCGATTGGGATTCAGCTTGGGATCAGTACCAAGACTGTTGAAAAACATCGCGGCAAAGCCATGAAGAAGATGCAGGTCTTATCACTGGCCAGTCTTGTTCGTTTGATGGACAGAGAATTGGGGCGGAACTAGCTCTCGCCTTAGGTTTCAGAAATCGCTGGTTGCAGACGCAGTGAATGTTTCAATTGTCGTGTGGCCGACTGGGGTGATCTGAAATCGAACGGCCCCGGATACGCTCGTCAGCAGCACGGAATCACGTCCGTAGTTTTTTTGAAGAGCATTCGCTTGCCGGTCGTCCTTTGCGCTGACCACGACGCAGGCAGGTTTGGTCTGAGTGGCCAGACGCCTTGTATTTGATGCCGGGCTGCCGTGATGTGGGCTGACAAGCAGACTGCAGGTCGGAAGATCTTGCAATAACTGATCCTGTCCTGCTCCTTCGAGATCTCCCGGCAAACAGATCCGGTGTCCGAAGCAAGTAATAATCGAAACCAGGCTCGAGGCGTTATCGGCGTAGTTCTCTGCACCTTCGGAGCTGGCCTGCAGAAATTCAATCGTCGCGTTCGCAAACGAAACACGATCACCATGTTTTGCGATACTGCAGGGAATGCCTAAGGTCGACGCATCATCAAGAACAGCTTGCACTTCAGGAGCTGCTGACCGGACAAACTCGCTGGTCAAAACTAATTGACCCACCGGGATTCGATCCAGAAGACTGGAGACCGCGTTGTAGTGATCGGCGTCAGGGTGCGAGAGAATGATCGCGTTAATCTGGCGATGTCCTTTCTTCCACAGAAAACGGCTGATCAAGTCGGCGGTTCGTTCGCCTCGGTTCAGGGCGCCAGCGTCAAACAGCAGGACATGCCCATCCGGAGTTTCCACGACGGTTGCGTTCCCATGTCCAACGCTCAGCACCGTGCATTCCAGATTTGGCGATTCGGGGCTGATGCAGACATTGCGAAAGAGCAGGGTGACCAGTGCCAGCAGAATGACTCGCAATGTCTGCCGAGTCGATGACCTGGAGGCCAGCGCGGATGCGGTTAGCAGGGAGTAGTAGGCCGGCAGAAACCAGGCAGGCAGATCAGGAATTGTGACAAAGCCCAGTCGAACATCTGCAGAGAAACTCACGGCGCTATTTAGAACAGTCAGACAAAGTCCGAATACTGTTCCCGGAATAATCGCTAATGGAGGCACGGCCAATCCCGCGGCAATAAACACATAGCCGACGATCAGAGTGGCTGTCGTGAACGGAATCAGCAGCAGATTGATCAGCATCCCGGTCAGCGACACGACATGAAATTGAGTTGCCACCAGCGGAGCAGACAGCAACGTGACGGCCAGCATCTGCTGATAACTCTTGCCAAGCCATTCGCGCAATCCGGAGTAAAATTCGCTGAACTTTTCCTGCCAAGTCAAAGCTTCCGGAGGAGCATCGTGGTCTTCACGAGCCGGCGTGCGTTCTGCCACCCAACCCAGCGCGCCGACGCAGAGGAATGAAAGCCAGGCGCCGACGTCGAATGCGATACTGGGGTCAAAGATCAGCAGCACAATTGCCGTGACGCCGATCAGTGAGCCGATTCGCATTTCACGAACACAGATTTGTCCAAGCACATGCAGGGCAATGAAAACCGTTGAACGCATGACGGAAGGCCGCAGGTCTGTCAGGAAGCAGTACAGCACGCACACCAGACCGGCCAGCAGGAGCGATCGTGTTCTGGTAATTAGCAGCAGGTTCAACAGGCGGACCAGAAAAACATACAGGATCCCGACATGCAGTCCAGAGATGGCCAATAAATGCATCGTTCCGCTGGCAATGAAGTCTCGTTCCAGATCAGGCGTCAGATGACCTCGATTTCCAAGCAGCAATGCTTCAGCGGTCGCACGGTTCTTAGGAGAAAGATTGGTCTTCAACGCCGCGACAGTCTGTTGGCGAAAAGTGGTCAGCAATGATGCCGGAGACCACCATGTCGTTTTTCTTACCTGGATGGCGGCCGCGTGTTTCACAAACAACATGGCCGAGATGCCGCTTCTCTGCAGATGACGCTGAAAGTCAAACTCACCAGGGTTCAACGGCGGTCGAGCGGTATCCAGTTCTGCCAGCAATTCGACATGATCGCCCCATCTCAGCAGAGCTGTCGCGTCGCCTTCAACCAGGACACGGCAAAGTCCTCGAACCGCTAATGGCTCGTCAGAACTGCCAACACCGGATGCTCGCAGCAGAAAGAGTGTTCGAATTTGTTGGCTGCCGTTGGATCCGGACGGCCGAGAATCAACAACAGAATCCAAAGCCGGGATATTGGCGACAACTCCTGTGAGACGAATTGCGGAGTCCGTATCGATCTGTCGAGTGGCAATTAGCTGAGCAATGTCGCGTCCATCTTCGGCTGAATCTCTGACGGCTTGTAGCGAGGCGCCCAGAGAGACGATCGCTAGAGCCAACGCGATGCCTTCTGTTCTGTCGAATAGGCGACGGGCAGCGATGTGAGCAATCAAGGTCAGCAGGCCGCATGCTGAGATAGCGAATAAACTCCGAGCGCCCAGTCGATCGTTCAGCCATATTCCGCAGACCATAAGTCCGCTGATCGCCATAGCCCGAGGAATCTGAAAGCGTTTAATCTGCGCGCGAGGAGCAGAGGCTCGTGGAGATTCCGGTGGTTCGGGTGTCACGACTCTCGCCGACGATTGTCCAGAATGGGTTGCAGTTCATCCACAAAGTCATGCACGTCCTGGAACTCACGATACACCGACGCAAAGCGTACAAACGCTACCTTGTCGAGATCTCGCAGGGCACTGAAGACGAGTTCGCCGATCAGGCGAGAAGGAACTTCTCGTTCGCCATCTTCATAGATGGCCGCTTCGACGTCACCAACGAGCAAATCAATTTGTTCAGGACTGATGGGGCGTTTGTAGCAGGCTTTCTCCACTCCCGAGCGGATCTTTTCCCGATCAAAGGGAACTCGAGTGCCATCCTTCTTGATCACACGGACGGGAGACTCTTCAATCTTTTCATACGTCGTAAATCGACGCTCACAGCTGAGGCATTCGCGACGTCGACGAATAGAAAAGTCCTGACTATTTCGCGAGTCAATAACTTTGGTTTCGTCGTGTTTACAATAGGGACATCGCACAGAAATTGCCCTGAAGGAGCCGGGTCCGTCGCCCGTATTGCGTTGGTGCAGCCTCAGGAAAACATCCGAGACCGCAAGGCGGTATTGTATGCGACCGTGCAGGTGCTCTTTCAAGTCACTTCGGGGTCTGAAGAACTCCGAACCCGATTTTCGGCACTCGACCGCGACGGCAATCGTTTTGAATTGCGATTGACTGAATTGACTAACCCAGGCTGCGTCGAGTTAAGGTTGTGCAAGGGCTTTTGTCAGCAGGCATGCTGTTGGAGGCACTGGAGCCCCTTCGCGATAGAGCTGCAGCAAGCGGCGTGATTGCTGGGCCAGCAGTCGGCGTACTTCGCGGCGCTCTCCCTTGATGCGAGGAATCTTCATCTGATCATAAAGCGTCGTCTGATGCCGCATCCAGGCAATGACTGCGGCTTCTGCTCGTTGTTCAATGGGAATGCGCTGAGTCCTTGCGACTGTGCCGCTGCCAACAGGCGTGGCATGAGCGGCAATCGCATCCGCTAAGCGTTCGGCTAAAGCCTGATAGACAGGTGCAAATGCAAGGAACTCCAGCACGGAGTCGCGAAAGGAGACGACGTACTCGGTCTGTACCTTTTCGCGTCGTCGCGCTCCGGCGGCCTGCTTCTTCGCATAGGCTTCGGTGGAACGTTCGGCTTCCAGTTGCTTCATCGCCGCAGCGATGTTGGCCTTCGGAGCCCAGACGCCCTGAGAAAAAATCTTGCGACCTCGCTTCTCCTGGACAGTCCACGACGGCCCGGCCGCTTTGACGCGGCGAGTCAGGCCGGGATCTCCGGGAAGCAGAAGCGACCAGTCCTGAGGTGGCGTCAGGACCTGGCCATCAGTTGTGCAAACAGTCTCCGGGCGAGGGCCCGGAGCGACGATCAGATTTTCAGCAGCCATCCGTTGCTATCCAAATTCCCATCCAATGAGATCCACCGAAAGTCGCGCTGATTATGAATCAGCCACAGCAGCTGCCTGAACCCGGCGTTTCGGCCGCACAGCTTTTTGTGTGAGGCGTATTCCAGAGATCCAGCAGCTTCGACGATTCATAATCGCCAGCCGTAATCTGGAAGCCCAGATCGGAGATCATGCGGAAGTCTTCTTCAGCCTTCTGGCCCGGAGTTGTCAGATAGTCACTGACAAACATCGAGTTGGCCGGATAAAGGCCCATCGTCTGCATGGATCGCAGGTTGACTTCTCGGCCACCGGCGATTCGCAGTTCCGCTTTTGGATTTGTCAGACGGAACATCGCAAGAACCTTCAGGCAGAAGCGAGGATCCAGTTCGCGGACAGCCTGCAGAGGAGTTCCTTCGATTGAGTTCAAAAAGTTGATCGGAATCGATTCAACATTCAGCTCTGACAGTTTGATGGCTACATCGACGACGTCTTCGTGGACTTCGCCCATGCCCACAATCATGCCGGCACACAGTTCCAGCCCGGCGCTGCGGCAGATGTCGAGCGTTTCGAGGCGATCTTTGAACGTGTGAGTCGTGCAGATTTCTTCGTGATAGCGTTCGCTGGTATTCAGGTTATGGTTGACTCGATCCACACCAGCAGCCTTCAGCTTGAGAGCCTGCTCAGGCTTCAGCAGTCCGAGGCAACAGCAAATGTGGAGTCCGTACTGATCTTTGATCTGACGTACGACATTGGCGACGTGATCAACTTCGCGATCGCTTGGACCACGACCGCTGGCCACGATGCAATAAGTTCTAGCCTTGCTTTCTGCTGCTTTGCGAGCGCCGTCCAGCAGTCGTTCGGCATTCAGCATCGCATACTTTTCAATCGGCGCTTCGGAGATCTTGGACTGCGAGCAGTAGTTGCAGTCTTCCGGGCAGAGACCGCTTTTGGCGTTCTTCAGATAGTAGAGCTGAACCGTTTTCCCGAAGTACTCCCGGCGGACTCGATAGGCCGCGTCCAGAATCGCCAGCAATTGGTCGTCGTCGGCTCGCAGGATTCTCATGGCATCCGCGCGCGACAAAGATTCGCCCGCGAGGACCTGATCGGCCATTTCATTCCAGGACAATTCAGATCGCGACGAATCAACAAAATCAGAGACTTCAGAAACAGACATTCCGGAACCACTTGAGCTGGAGATAAAGAAGAAGGAGGTCGCGGAGTCTACAGAAAGCCCGCAGCCGTTTCACGCATAGAACTCTCACCCGTTGTTGTTTGACTCATTTTCAGGGTACCATATCGGTTAATTGTCCGAGATTTTGGTACTAATGGACTTTCCAGTGGCCGACTTTCGCCGAAAACGCCGTCATCTGAGCCTGCCCATCTGGAGCAGCGTTCTGTTGATGACCGTCAACATTGCCTTGATGGCCGTTTTGATCGTGCTCCTGGCCCGGCAAAGTTCGTGGCTGGCGCTGACGCTGGGATCCATCGCCCTGGCGATCAGTTTGTTCGGGATTTCATTCTATTCGTTTCTCACGATCAAAGAGATCCAGCTCAATCGACGGCAGTCAAATTTTGTAGACAGTGTCACTCATGAACTGAAAACTCCGATTGCCGCACTCAGACTTTACCTGGATACGCTGCTAATGCGCGAGCCAGAGGCGGCTGATCGGCGAGAATTTTATGAGACGATGAATACCGAACTGGGGCGACTCGATCGATTAATCAATCAACTGCTGGAGGTCGGACGTCTTGACGCTATTGGTCATCAGACGGAGCCCGAAACGATTCATCTGGAGGATCTGCTCCGCCAATGTGCGAATGCCGCATGCCTGCATCACAAGCAGGAGTTTAACGATGTGTTTCGATTTGAAGTTGCTCCGCTGGCGTTGACGTCTCGTCGTCTGCTGCTGGAAATGATCTTCGGAAATCTACTCGACAATGCCGTGAAGTATGGCGGGAAGCCTCCCAAAGTGACGGTGCATGCGTTTTCTCGTGGGCGCAATCAGGTGGTTGTGAGAGTTCGCGATAACGGTGCTGGCGTTGCTCCTGAGAATCGGCGGCGAATCTTTCAGATGTTTGTTCGAGGTAACGATGAGTTGCATCGCACGAAAACCGGGACAGGACTCGGGCTTTATATTGTGCGAACGTTGGTTGGGTTGTTGAAGGGACGAGTTGTCGTGCTGGATGCGGAGTCCGGAGGCGGATCGGTTTTTGAGGTGACTCTGCCAGGAAGACAATTGGATCTTCCGGAGTCTGAGCATCGTGAGACTCGCAGCCGTGTGTCGGAGTTGGCGTTGTCGGGAAAAGAGAAGGCGCA
>CANHVD010000150.1 GCA_947463775.1 Planctomycetaceae bacterium
CTGTCTGGCGAGTCTCCCCGGAAAAGTTTCACGAGTTTCATGACTGGATGTTCGAGACGACTCGGTCCCCTGCCTCGGCTCGTGCCCAGGCTGAGAAACTTGTCGGAGCGGAAAAATTCCGCAAGGAATACTCCTCGAAAATTCCGTCCGAGTACGTAAAACGACACGTGGACTTGTACAAGAAGGTCGGCCAGGGCTCGGTGCCCAAACTGCTGTTCCCAAAATCAACCATTAATGGTGAGATTAACAGTAAGTCCACGATGGTCAGTACCATCGAACGGGAACTGCGCGACGTTGCTGTCAAGTAATGTTTGCCCCGAATTCATTTCGAACGGGGTGGCTGTACCGCACAGATTGACGCAGAGGAGACAATTCGGGAAGCAGACCTTTCCGGATTTGGTCAGAGCCAACTATGTCGGATCGCTGGGATTTGATTCGCGTTTCATTGGCTCGACGTTTTTATCTCGCCACGATTCTCCAAGCGGCAGTGGTGATCATCGTATCAATCGCGTTGTGTTATGCCTTTGGACGACAGCCTCCGGCCGAGAAAATCCGGCTGCCTTGGGCGTTCGGCATCAGTACGGTTCTTCTGGCCGTCGGCAGTTGGTACATGGAACGCGCTCACGCGTTTGTGAAGCGAGAACGCCAGCCGGACTTTCGGCGAGCCCTTTTGTTGTCACTCGCATTTGCGTCAGCATTTGTCGCAGTACAGGGTTACGGCCTGTGGGCCATCGACAAAGGCGCGCGAAACCCGGCCGCGTCGCAACTGGGGGTCCACGGCTTTGTCATCATGCTGACGGCCCTGCATGGCATGCATTTCATTGTTGCTCAGTCAATTTTGTTGTGGGTCACGTTGTCGGCCTTCGCGGATCGATACGACCATGAATACTTCTGGGGTGTGACGTTCGCGAAATGGTTCTGGCATGCACTGGGAATCATCTGGGTGGGAATCCTGTTCGTCTTCACGATAGCGTTTATCGCCTGAGACGAAAGAACGCCCTGTTACGCAATTTTGCGTTGCGGAATTCCAGAGAAGTCCGAAAGCTCAGGAATTCGGCCACGAGCAAAGCCCCTCGGGAGTAAACGGCGACAAAGATTCTCGAAACGCGGGGAGTATTTACTCCTTGTGCGGCTACGGTCCAGGAATGATGTGGATTTTGCATCCCGCTAACACCCGGCCTCGCTCGATCCCGCCCCAAGAATAAGCTTGATTGTGGTTCGCCCGAGGTTTTGCTTTCGAATAGCGATCGGCGAGCATAGAATCCCACGAGGACGTTTATTGCGTCCCCGTCCAAATCCTACCCGTACTCGGCATCCCTCCCACCGCACCGAGAAATCATCATGTCACGTTTTTCTGCTTATCTTCAAGCACGTGCAGCGCTGTGCCTGTTGCTTTGGTTTGCGGTTAGTGTCAACGCAAGTGCTCAGGTGGACTTCAATCGACAGGTGCGTCCGATCCTTGCGGAGCATTGCCTGCAATGTCACGGGCCCGACGGCGAAAAACGCAGCGCGGATCTTCGACTGGATGTTGAAGCCGATGCAAAAAAATCCTCCATCGTGGCGGGATCACCAGACGACAGCGAATTAATGCACCGGATAACTTCGACAGATCCTGACACGGTGATGCCACCCAAGGAAACCGGAAAAGTTCTGACGGAAGCGCAGAAAGAAATCCTGAAGCAATGGATTAAGGAAGGCGCGAAGTATTCGAGTCATTGGGCATTTCAGCCGATCGCGAATTCCGACGATCTCTTAAAGGCACTTCCAACACATAACGCAGACAAGTCGCCGGTTGATCGCTTTCTGATGCAGAAACTGGAGCAGGCAGGTCTCACGTACCCGAAGCCGGTCAGTCGCGCTCAGTTTATTCGTCGTGCGACATTCGATCTGACCGGATTACCTCCAACATGGGCTGAGGTCGAAGCGTTTGAGAATGATACGGCCGCCGGAAGCGAAGAACGTCTGATCGATCGACTGCTGGCATCGCCACGCTACGGTGAACGCTGGGGGCGACACTGGCTGGACATTGCAAGGTATGCGGATACTCACGGCGGCGCGGCGATCGGTTTCACGTCCTTCCCGTTCTCTTACACGTATCGCGACTATGTCATCAATGCGTTCAATAATGACCTGCCGATTGATCGCTTCCTGAAGGAGCAGATTGCCGCGGATCAAATGGGACTTCCAGAAGGTGATCCCGCGCTGGCGGCGTTGGGATTTTTGACGGTCGGCATGCAGTTTCGCAACTACCACGACACGATCGACGATCAGATCGATGTGGTCACTCGAGGACTCATGGGGCTGACCGTCACTTGTGCTCGGTGTCACGACCACAAATTCGATCCGATCCCCACTGCTGACTACTATGCGTTGTACGCAGCGATTGCTCCGAGCAAAGCGCCACCGGAGCTTCCGGCCATCGGTGCAGTGACTGATGAGCAGGCTCGCCAGCAGTATGAACGCGAACTTGCGGACCTGAAATTGAAGGTTCAGCAGTTTGCTCGAGAGCAAAACGAAGTGCTGCGAAATCGCCTGCGAATGCAGGTCGGTCTGTACCTTGCCGAGATTGCCAAAGGCGTCGGTGAGCAGGACCTGTCGACTCAATTCCTATCTTATCGCACCGACGACATTCGCCCGATGGTTTTCAATCGCTGGCGGACATGGCTGGCGGGAATGAGCAAAGAAGATCCGGTCTTCGGTCCGTGGCTGGAGATGCAGTCCTGGGGTTCGATCACGGAAGCCGAATTTCAGACACGACGCGATGAGTATCTCGGTCGACTTTCAGCAGAGCTGGATGCGATCGGACGAACTCCGGACAAACTGCACGCCCTGCACGGTGCACCGCCGAAATGGAACCCATTTATTGTGGATGCCCTGGTTGAGCAGAAGCCAGGCTCATTGAGTGCTGTTGCGGCGGTGTACGGAAAAGTATTCGCCGATCAGCAGCGAACCTGGTTACAGGCGTTACTGGAATCTTCAGCAGAAGCTGCGGTCGGTGGAACAGTCCTGCCGGACGATCATCCGCAGCATCAGGTCATTAACAGTCCTTCGCATCGCCAGATTCGACATCATCTTTATGCAGAAGGATCACCGTTTGATCTGTCCGATGAAGACGCCATTCGCCTGACGAACCGCACCATTGCTGACCTTGCCAGTGGCAAGAAAGGGGCGATTCATCAACTGAATCTGGCATCTCCAGGATCTCCTCCGCGAGCGATGATTATGCGAGAAGATCCGTTGCCAAAACCTACGCACATCTTTCTGCGCGGCAACCCGTTGGCGCGAGGAGAAGTCGTCGAGGCACGATTCCTGTCATCATTGCCGGGCGATCATTCAAAAACCTATGAATCGGGCCATCGACGTCTCGGACTGGCCCAATCGCTGGTGGCGGAGAATAATCCGCTGACGGCACGAGTGCTGGTGAATTGGGCGTGGCAGAATCATTTTGGAGTGGGACTGGTCAGGACACCGGATGACTTTGGGACTCGCGGGCAGGCTCCGACACATCCTGAGTTATTGGACTATTTGGCAGATCAACTGCGAAAGAACGGCTGGTCATTGAAATGGTTGCATCGACAGATCATGCTCAGTCAGGCCTATCATCAGGGGGCCGTTGAGAATGAACAAAGTCGCCAGATTGATCCCGAGAATCTTTTGCTCTGGCGTATGCCACGTCGCCGTCTGGAATTCGAAGCGATGCGTGATGCAATGCTGGCGGCGTCCGATGAGCTGGACATCACGATGGGCGGTCGTCCGATCGACCTGAACTCTTCACCCGCGGTTCCTCGCCGCAGTGTTTATGGCTTTGTGAATCGCGATGTGATCGCCAATCTGATGAGCACCTTTGATACGGCCAATCCCAATGCGTGTACCGCGCGACGGCAGGAAACGACTGTTCCTCAGCAGACCTTGTTTGCCTTGAATTCTGATTTTATTCAGGATCGTGCTGCTCGACTTGCGGTGTCAACAAAGGAAATGAAACTGGCGTCGGACGCCGAGCGAATCACTGTCATGGTTCGAAAGGCACTTGGTCGCAACCCAACCGAATCCGAGATTGCTCAAGCCGGTATGTTTATGACAGAAGCAACGGCCAACACAACTACACCGGAAGGCGCGGCAACAGATCCCGAACGTGGCTGGGTTTTGTTGGCTCACGCATTGTTGGCGTCGAATGAATTTACGTTTCTGGATTGAATCATAAGAGCGGCACGGCGCGAGCCGTCCGGTGATCATTAGAGACTGAAAGAGAACGTTTAATAGAAGGCCCAATCATAACCCAAAGTGTCAGTTTTGAAGTTGTGCATTTTCAGGCCCGGCGGGTCGACAAATCCGATGCCGTTGGCGTGAGCCACCGGTATGCAAACATAAGGAATCTGAGGCCCGGAGGGCCGACACAAGGTCGGATGTGTCGGCCCTTCAGGCCTGAGTCACAGTGTTGTTGTCGTCCGGTGGCTCACGCCACCGGCAGAGGATGTGCCGGGCTTCCAGCCCTAACCAAAAAGCGTAACGTCAAAAAGCCTCAGCGAGGAATCAAACGTGGCAGGTCGCAGTCCACCGCAATCCCTCAAAGACGTGTCGGGTTGTGATGACGTATTAGTTCACGACAGAAGCATATAGAACTGAGAAGCAAACATGTTCAATCAATCAAGACGACATTGGATGCAGACCTGCGGCATGGGATTTGGCGGGCTCGCGTTGGCCAATATGCTGCAAGACTCTGCGAAGGCTGAAGGCTCCGGTGGAGCGATGCAGACTCATTTCCCAGGCCGCGCGAAGCATATCATTCATGTGTTTCTGAACGGCGGAGTTTCTCAGGTCGACACGTTCGATCCAAAGCCCGAGCTGACTCGCCGAGCCGGGCAGATGCTGCCTTTCGAGAACCTGCAGACGGAGCGCAAGACCGGCGTCGCTTTGCCGAGTCCGTTTAAGTTTGAAAAGCATGGCCAGAGCGGCATCGAAGTCAGCGACATCTTTCCGCATCTTTCAAAGTGCGTCGATGAGATGACCGTGATTCGTTCGATGCATGCCGAGCTCCCCAGCCATGAGATGTCTCTCATGTTAATGAACACCGGCGATCAGCGTCTGGTGCGGCCAAGTCTTGGTTCATGGTTGACGTGGGGCATGGGATCCATCAATGAAAACCTGCCGGCATTCATCGCGTTGTGTCCGGGAGGAATGCCGGTGGGTGGAGCCGGCAATTGGCGGTCCGCATTTCTGCCGGGGGCGTATCAGGGCACTCGCATCGACACATCGAACGCGGATCCGACACGGCTGATTGACTTCCTGCAGAACAAACGACTCTCTAACGTTGAACAGTCAAAACAGTTTGCCTTTCTGCAGCAGTTGAATGCTCAACATCAGGCTGATCGTCCGGGCGAAGCCGCGATTGAATCACGGATCAAATCCTTCGAACTGGCGTTCCGAATGCAGACAGAAGCCAGTGATGCATTTGATATCTCGCAGGAACCGGAACATATCCAGAAGATGTACGGCGAGGGACCTCAGAACCGCCAGTTGCTGATGGCTCGCCGGCTTGTTGAACGCGGAGTGCGATTCGTTCAGACGTGGCATGGTGACCTGCAGCCGTGGGACAGCCATTCGAATATCAAGGACGAACATCGACGAGTCGCCAGCCAATGCGATTCTGGACTAGCCGCGTTAATTACAGATCTCAAGCAGCGAGGTCTGCTGGATGAAACTCTGATTTTATGTACGGGCGAATTTGGCAGAACACCGTCTGTGGAAATGGGTCAGGACGGTTCCGGAGCAAGCCAGGGCCGCGATCACAATCATTGGGGCTTTTCGCTATGGATGGCGGGCGGCGGAATTCGCAAAGGGACTGTGTACGGAGCCACAGATGACTTCGGCTTCAAGGCCGTTGAGAATCCCGTTTCCTCCCATGATCTGCATGCGACGATCCTGCATCTCATGGGCTACGACCATCAGCGGATGACTTATCGTTATGCGGGCCGCGACTTCCGCCTGACGGACGTGCATGGGGAAGTGGTTCATCCGATTATTGAAGGATGAAGCGTGGCATGCAGTTGATGCGAGCGGACCGCAGGATGAATGACCAACATTTGCGGTGCTGGGCACCTCGCAACTCGGAAATTATCCTGCTATGTTGGGCAAAGTCAGCAGTTGCAGAGAATCGTTGCATCAAAGTCTCAGCGAATTCCAATGTGTCACTGAACGTCGGCGATGTGCTCAGCGTCGCTCTCTTCAGCTTACATTCAATCCCTTTCATAACTATTTGAAGGTCAGCGTCATGACACTGTCACGTCGTCAGTTATTCACGGCCGCATCAGCAGCGGTTTGTTGCGCTTCGGGATTGTCGCATTTGACGGCCGCCGATCCGCCCAAACGAACTGGCAGCCCGTTGCTGAAGCTCAGCCTTGCCGGTTACTCATTCAATCGGATGTTTGCCAAACGCGGAACGCCGGAGGAAATTGCGAAGGCCGAGATGAACATCGAGAAGTTCATCGAATTCTGCGCCGCTCAGGGGCTCGGGGCGACAGAACTAACCGGTTATTATTTTCCAAAGGTGATTACTCCGGAGTACCTGCTGTCGATACGAGCGATGACGCATCGACTGGGGATAAGTATTTCCGGAACAGCGATCGGGAATGACTTCTGTCTTGTCGAAGGGGAAGCTCGCCAGAAGCAACTGGCCGAATGCCGCGAATGGATTGACTACGCTTCGATTATGGGAGCCCCAGCCATTCGAATCTTCGCCGGCAAAGTCCCCAGTGGTGACAACGAAGATGCAGCGATCGAACGTTGTGCGGCGGGCATCAATGAGTCCTTAAAATACGCAGCCACGAAAGGCGTGTTCTTAGCTCTGGAGAATCACGGCGGAATCACGGCGACTCCCGAACAGATGATGAAAATCATCGACAAGATCGATACTTCGCCTTGGTTCGGCGTCAACTTTGACAGCGGCAATTTCCAGACCGACGACCCGTATCGAGATCTCGCGAAGATCGCGCCTTACGCAGTGAATGCTCAGATTAAGGCTTCGATTTCCGTCAATGGAAAGAAGCAGCCTGCTGATTACGCGAAGATTATCGAGATCCTGAAGAACGCTGGCTATCGCGGCTTTGTGGCCTTGGAGTACGAAGAAGCCGAGTCCCCGTTTGAAGCCATTCCAAAGATCCTGGAAACTCTGCGACCACTGTGTTCATAGGATTGCGGCCATCACAGCCCGACGCGTGAGTTTCGAAGTTGGGCGTTTGCAGGCCCGAAGGGCGGACAGATACAACGCCGGTGGCGTGAGCCACCGGCATCCGAACATAATGAATCTGAGGCCCGGAGGGTCGACACAACGGCGGATGTGTCGGCCCTTCGGGCCTGAAACGTTGTGCCTTCTGCAGTCCGGTGGCTCACGCCACCGGCAGAGGATGTGCAGGGCTTCCAGCCCTAACCAAAATTTGCAACTTCAAAAGCGTGAGCGCGCGATCTTTGTGGAAAAACTGTCCGAACGCGAAATCGCAATCCCTCACTGACGTGTCGGGTTGGGATTTCGAGGCACTTAAACATCGGGAAGTTGATACGGGCCTGTTCCTTGTTTGGCAACTTTACCCCATAAAAAAAGCCGTCCGGTGGGAATTCAATCTTCCCTGCCGGACGGCGATTGTTCTTTTGCGAACTTCAGCAAACCCGCCCTGCACGACCTCGCTGTATTGCTTAACTGGACAGCGTCATGTTGCCGCAGTCTCCCGCGTTTTTTTTGCGGATGCAGCGCGGTGTCACAGGTTAGCGTTCTTGCAAAAACTCGGGGGCGCGGGGGCGTTTAACAACGCGGCCGTCTATAAAAGCCCCCCTCATCCGGCCTAGCGGCCACCTTCTCCCCCGAGGGGGAGAAGGGACTTCGTTCACGCGACAAACATGGCGATGTCCAGTTAACGAGTGCAATCACACGCGAAGATGTTCGAGCGCTTCTTTGGCGGACATGATGTAGCTGACGTAGAACGGCCCGAACTCAGCGTAGTTCGCGGAGGCCTTGTCAAAACGCATGGTGTAGACGATCTCCTTGATGTGTTCCGGAGCACGGCTCCACAAGGTCACGCCCCATTCCCAATCATCGAAGCCGGTCGAAGCAGTGATCAACTGAGAGACTCGCCCGGCAAACTTAATTCCGGATGTGGCGTGCTCGGCCATCAGATCGCTGCGGAAGCTGAATGGTTCAGCGTACCAGTTCGCCATAGGATGGCGAGCTTTGTTCATTGGATAAAATGTCATCACCGGGAACGGCGGAAGATCCGGATACAGACGCTGCTGATTCATCGCCGGAAGCCGCTGCTTGTAAGCATTCAGCTTGGCCTGAAAAGCAGGATCTTCGGGTTTGGTTCCCTCACGAACGAGTCGCTCTGAATACTGTTCGATCGTCGGAACATATTCGCTGACTTCGGTGATCGAAACAAAAGAATACGTCGGCTCCAGAACTGTCCCCAGTCGACTGGCGCGAAGCCGTTGAGTGATCGCGTCGATCTTCAGCGGATCAGCATCCATCATCATCAGGCCAAAATCAGCGCGATGACCGGAGACGACAGACACCTGCATGCGGACGGGAACATATTCGCCTTCCGGATTGAGGATCTCTATTACCTCAGCACGGCCATAAGCCCGCTCAGCCGGATCGAGAGCCATCAGGGCCTGCTGGTTAATTCGGTAATAAATATGAAGACAGTGCCAACCTTCCGTCATCAGGACTGTTGGGGCAGGCAATGGAGCAGAATTTCCATGAGGGCGTTGCACAGTGATCTCTTTCTGTGATAGTCAGGTTATCTGTGATAGTCGGCGTTTGGCGGTCTTCCATATCACTGGCGGCCAGCATCAACCTATAACGGGTTCAGGCTTTGCCCGATGATCGCCCCTATGATACGCGACAACGGTCGGCATTTCACGGATGTTTTCCGATTGAGAAATTGCTGTGACGGCGGCGAAAATCGGTTGGTTCTCTCCGCGGGGCCGAACTTCGCCGCTGGCCGCTACTAATTGGTTGTCGCACTGGCGAGTACTCTACATCACAACACGAACTGAATTGAGAAGCTTTCGTATCCTGAAATCGTCTGGATGAAAGGCCGCATGGTGATTCGCCGCTAAACGAGTTTGAACGTCTCGCCAGGGATTGCCCAAAGATTCAGAGTTAACGGGAAATCGATTGTCGGTGAAATGCGGCGGTTCATGTGAACTGAAAGTGCAAGACATCACTCCAGCCGGTGCTAAGACAATTGGTGGCTGGCGATTTACGAGTTGCCTCCGAAGTTCTCTTGCATGCCGGCTTGTGCTGACGGTAAACAGTAGCACAGAGATCTCACAGTTGCCTGGGGCTTACAAACAAGGGCGAAGAATTGACAGCGAGTGAAGATGCGGGTGAGCTGACTCAGTTGCTGTTTCGAATTCAGAACAGCCGCGACGAAGATGCTTGCGCGAAGCTTTGGCAGTCTGTCTATGAGCGGATCGTAACGTATGCTCGCGGTCGAATCGCCGTGAAAGATCAACGAGTTGCGGACGAGGAAGATATTGCTCAGAGCGCAATGAAGAGCTTCTTTCGAGCTGCAGAAGCGGGGCGATTCAGAACGCTCACGAACAGCGACGAACTCTGGCGAATTCTGATTACTGTGACGGCTCGCAAATCGCACGCCTTCCAACAACGACAAGCCGCAGAGAAACGCGGCGACGGGCTGGTGCGAGGAGACTCGGTGTTTCGCCTGGTCGCACAAGGTCGCGTCGGTGGAATCAACGTTGCAGACCCCCATCGTTTCGTCGACGAACTCCTGGGCGAGTGTCGCGAGCGAATCGAAGCCCTTCCGGACGAAATCCTGCGTATCATTGCCGTTAAGCGAATGGAAGGATTTGAAGTCACTGAGATCGCCGCGGAAATGAGCTTGTCAGTCGCCACGATCAAACGCAAACTCGCAAGGATCCGTGACCTGTGGGCTGCGGATGCTCCGTAGGTTCAGGCCTGAGGTGCTGATGGTGAGCCTGCGTTCGCCAGGGCTCACTTGTCACACCCTACAGATTACGCGCTGGCGAACTTTGCCATGCCAGATGCCTACCCGGAGATCGCCATGTTTGAAGAGTCGGAATCACCGAAGATGGTGAGCCTGCGTTCGCCAGGGCTCACTTGTCACACATTACAGATTACGCTGGCGAACTTTGCCATACCGGATGCCTACATGGACAGCGCCATGTTTGAAGAGTCGGAAACACCGAAGTTGGCTTTTGATCAATATTTGCCGCGTGAACGACGCCCCCCCTCACCCCGACCCTCTCCCCCAATTTTTTGCAATTACGCTGACATATGACACCAAGC
>CANHVD010000151.1 GCA_947463775.1 Planctomycetaceae bacterium
GAGTTATCAGAGCCGACAGCACATAGCCCCTGCTCCCATCAATACACTTTTATTTTGACGTTACTGTGGATGGCCAGAATGCAAAAAATGATTTTCGATATCGGAATGCACATCGGCCGTGACACCAACTTCTACCTGCAGAAGGGATTCAAAGTTGTTGCGGTTGAAGCGAGTCCCGTCCTTGCCAAACAATCCGAAGAACGCTTTCGCGACCACATCAGCTCGGGACAACTGACGATCGTCAATAAAGCACTCGTCGAGGATCAGACTGACAGCGTGGAGTTTTATGTCAATGACGAGAAGAATGACTGGGGAACTTTGTTACCCGACTGGAATCGAAGCCTGAATCAGGCTTTCCAGAAAATCACTGTACCCACCGTCCGCCTTGCCGAGCTCGTTGCCACTTTTGGCCTGCCTTACTTTATGAAGATTGACATCGAAGGCGCCGATGTCATGTGCATTCGATCGCTCAGGAATCTCGACCAGACACCTGAACATGTGAGTGTTGAGCTGATGACTCCCAATAACCTCGCGAAGCAGAAGGTGGAATGCCTGGAAATGCTGGTGTGTCTCCGAGCGATGGGATACACAAAATTTCAGGTCTCTGATCAGTCGAGGCTCAAATCGGTCAAGTGCCCGAATCCTCCACTTGAGGGCACCTACGTAGATTACGCCTTCGACGGACATACTTCCGGACTGTTTGGAAAAGAACTTCAGACTCCGACTTACAATGTTGATGAGGTTGCCGAAATGTACCTCGCCTACTTTTACGGTCGCCAACGACGATTCCCATTCTCCTTGCTTTCCTCGACGCCCTCCGGGAGCCCGTTTCATCGCAAGGGCTGGTTTGACCTTCACGCCCGAAAAGGCTGAAAAACGGCAATTGGATCGGCCCCCGGGGGCTTGCAGATTCTGTTCGTCCCCAAACACGGTTCGGTCACGAATTCCCGCCGAAACGAATCAGGGTGGCAATCGCATGTTGGGCTGAAGTTTATGCTGGGCATTTCCGAAAGCGAGATGATTCCTCAGGCGACCTCTGTTGGCCTTGATTCACCGAGATCAAGTTCATATTCACCATCTGCAGAGATTGCGCCCGGGGCCGGTGCGCTTAGGGGGTTGCCATGGCTGCAGGAAACCGCGGTCGTGGGAAAAAAACTCAGGCGTTGACCGCTCACTGAACGTTTGCTGGCTTTGTAGAGGATCTGAAGTGGACCTTCCCAACCTTCCACCCTTATTTGTCTACGGCGCGATTCTCGTCGGGTTTGTGATCACAAACCTGTTGTTGGCACATCTGCTGGGGCCTCGTAAGCATACGCCCGTCAAGGACATGCCGTATGAGTCGGGGATGGACCCAGTAGGCGATGCTCGCCAGCCGTTTGACGTGCGATTCTATCTGGTTGCGATCTTGTTTCTCGTCTTTGACGTGGAACTGCTGTTTTTGTATCCATGGGCCGTGAGTGCCTATAGTGAACTTGGAATCCCGCCCGAATTGCGGGATACGGTGTTTGCTGTCATGCTTGTGTTCATGACAACTCTTGCACTGGCTTGGGTTTATGCTTGGCGGAAGGGAGTATTTCGATGGCGGTAGGTCTCCCGGAAAACGTATTTCTCACAAAGTTGGATGCAGCCGCAAACTGGGCGCGATCCAACAGCATGTGGCCAATGCCATTTGCCACGGCTTGCTGTGGTATTGAGCTGATGGCGACGGCGGCATCACGGCACGACCTCGCTCGTTTCGGTGCAGAAGTGATGCGATTCAGCCCAAGACAATGCGACCTGCTGATTGTGGCTGGGCGCGTCGTCATGAAAATGCTGCCTGTTCTGCAACGAATTTGGCTGCAGATGCCGGAGCCAAAATGGTGTATTTCGATGGGTGCCTGTGCCTGCTCGGGCGGTGTCTTCGACACGTACGCCGTCGTCCAGGGGGTCGACCGATTCATTCCCGTTGACATGTACGTGCCCGGCTGTCCTCCGCGTCCGGAGCAGTTGATTGCGGCCGTGATGGAAATGCAGGCGAAGGTTCGCCGAACTGGAACGATCATGGGCAAGGAGTTCATGGCTCGCGACACCCCGATGGGGCCAGAGCCATTCGAGTCCGAAGAGCGATATCGTATTCAGGACGCCAATTTGGTTCAGTTAGGCGGTTTCTCCGCAGCCATGACTCAGGCTGGATTGAATCGAGGAGCGGGCAAAAATGGTTGAGTTGTCTGTTCTGCAGCAGAAATTTGGCACTGAACTCGTGGAGAGCAGTTTCCGCGACAATCGCCGGATTGATGTTCCTGCTGCAAAGCTGTTCGATCTGCTCAGCAGTCTGAAGTCCGACCATGGCTTCGATATGTTGATCGATTTGACCGCTGTAGATTATCTGGAGTATGAAGGAGCGACTGATCGCTTCGGAGTACTCTACATGTTGCTGAACGTTACCTCCGGGGAGCGTCTGATCGTTCGCACGGCAGTCAATATGCCGGATCCAAAGCTGCCGACGGTCTACTCTTTATGGCGTAGCTGTGACTGGTTGGAACGAGAAGTGTTTGACATGTTTGGGATCGTCTTCGAAGGACATCCGGACCTACGTCGAATTCTGATGCCTGAAGAATTCACCTCGTTCCCGCTTAGAAAAGATTATCCGTTGAAGGGTCGCGGGGAACGTCATAACTTCCCGGTGATCACTCGCGCGGGAAGTTGATGGATTCCCTGAGCGGTTTTGCGCCAGCCTTCGGTGCCGCTCAGAGTTAGTGATCGAAACTGAAGGCTGGCACCGTACCGCACAGGTTGAGTTTCCTATCGTCTTTGTTGCCTGGCTTCTACTGATGCCCCTGACTCCTGTTGATAATCTGGAAGCGGAATCGGCCGAACGTGAATACGTCTGGACGCTGAACTTCGGTCCTCAACATCCGGCAACGCACACCACGCTGCGACTGGTGTTGACGCTGGATGGCGAACGAGTCCTCAATGCGGTTCCCTATATCGGATACCTGCACAGCGGCTTCGAAAAGCTGGGCGAACATCTGGACTTTAACCAGTATGTGACCATCGTCGACCGCATGAACTATTTGTCGCCGCTGGCTAACGAAATTGCCTGGCACCACGCGGTCGAGAAACTGCTGAACATTGAACTCACCCCGCGCTGTAAGTACCTGCGAACGATTCTTGCAGAACTCATGCGGATGCATGACCATCTGTTGAATTTGGGCACAACGGCCCTAGACCTTGGTGGTTTCACCGCGTTCCTTTATTTCTTCCAGCAGCGCGAACACATCTATGACATCGTCGAGATGGCTTCGGGCCAGCGATTTCATACCAGCTACACTCGCGTTGGCGGCGTCTTGTTCGACGTGAATACGGACTGGGTGAATCGAGTTCGCAAGTTCATCAAAGAGTTTCCAAAGGTCTACGACGACGTCGACCGCCTTTTGACCAAGAACCGCATCTTCGTGGATCGAACGAAGGGCATTGGTTACCTCAGTCCGGAAGACGCAATCAACCTCGGAGCGTGCGGCCCGGTTGCTCGCGCCAGTGGAATTCAGCGGGACTTGCGTCGCGACGAGCCTTATCTGGCTTATGAAGACCTTGATTTTGACGTCGTCTGTTCCAAGGGCGGCGACTGCTACTCGCGGTATCTCGTCCGTATGCGAGAGTTGCTTGAGAGCCTGAAAATCATCGAACAGGCCATTGAGAACATCCCATCCGGTCCGGTGAACATCGCGGTTGACAGCGACATGGTTCTGCCGGCTAAGCCGTCCGTGTATCGAAGCATCGAAGGGCTCATCCAGCACTTCGAGGTAATCATGCCGAACAAGGGCTACGAAGTTCCTCGGGAGCAGGTCTATGCGGCAACGGAATCGCCGAACGGGGAACTGGGATTCTTTATCGTTGGCAACGCAGAAACTCGTGCCTACCGCGCGAGAACTCGTCCGCCTTCCTATCTTCACTTTTCCATGTTCCCTCACCTGATCAAGAATCATCAGTTGAGCGACGTGGTGGCGGTGCTGGGCAGTATTAACATTATCGCGGCGGAACTGGATCGCTAAACAGGGGCTGTTGTGAAATGAGTGTTCTCAGTGAACAACTCCGTGAGCGGATTCGCCAGGAGTTTCCAAAGTATCCAAACAAGCGAGCTGTCGTTCTGCCGGCCCTGCACATGGTGCACGATGCCATGCGGGCGGTATCAACGGGAGCAATCGAAGAGATTGCAGAACTGCTTGAACTGCATCCCTCTGAAGTTCACGACACCATGTCGTTTTACAACTTCTTCAAGGATGAAAAACACGCCCTCGGCAAACACCGCATCTGGGTCTGCCGCAGCATTTCGTGCATGCTTCGAGGCGGTGAAGAAGTTCTGGAGAAAGTCTGCAACAAGTTCCACGTTCATCCGGGGCAGACATCTGCCGATGGCAAGGTGACCCTGGAATTCGCAGAGTGTCTCGGAGCCTGCGAAGGGGCTCCGTGCATCCTGGTCGATGATGAATGTCATATGGATATGAATGCAGAATCCGTAGCTGCGTTGATTGAGAAATTGTAGTCGGCGGCAATTCAGATCAGAGGTCGGTTGTGGCGAAGTTCGAACCAGTACTTTTTGCTCGAATCAACAAGCCGGACAGTACGTCGCTGAAGACATACATGGCCGACGGTGGCTACGCGCGGATCAAAGAGATCCTGAGCATGGCTCCTGTCGACGTCATTAACGTCGTCAAGGATGCTGGCCTGCGCGGTCGTGGCGGCGCGGGGTTCCCGTGCGGTCTGAAATGGACCTTCCTGCCTAAGGATCATCCAGGTCCGATTTATCTGTGTATCAACGCGGATGAAAGTGAACCAGGAACCTTCAACAATCGGATCCTGATGGAGAAAGATCCGCATCAGCTGATAGAAGGAATCATGATCGCCTGCCATGCGATCAAATCCAACAACGCCTATCTCTACCTTCGCTATGAGTATGGCCGCAGCTATCGAACTCTGGATGCCGCGATCAAAGAATGTTACGCAGCCGGTTTGCTGGGCAAGAACATCAAGGGCACAGGCTTCAATCTGGATATCGTGCTGCATCGTGGTGCGGGTGCTTACATCTGCGGCGAAGAAACAGGGCTGATCGAAAGCCTGGAAGGCAAGCGAGCATGGCCTCGTATTAAACCGCCGTTCCCGGCAATTGAAGGTCTGTTCCGCAAGCCCACGATTGTCAACAACGTGGAAACGTTGTGCTGCGTGACACATATTCTCTATCGCGGCAAAGAGTGGTTTCAGTCGATCGGCGTTCCGCCTGATCCAAACAACCCTCGCGACCCCGGCAGCTATGGACCAAAGCTCTATTGTGTCAGCGGTCATGTCAATAAGCCCTGCTGCGTGGAATTGCCACTTGGTGTCACGGCTCGCGAATTGATCGAAGAGCATGCTGGTGGCGTCTGGAAGGGTCGAAAAGCCAAGGCTGTCGTTCCGGGCGGGATCAGCATGGGTTTCCTCTCTGACAAAGAGTTCGATACGAAACTGGATTTTGCAGGTCCGGGTAAAGTTGGCTGCCTCGGGCTGGGTACGGCTGCGGTCGTTGTCATTGACGATCAGACCAGCATGGTGGATGTGTTGTTCAATTGCTGCCGGTTTATGTCTCATGAATCCTGTGGTCAGTGTACGCCATGCCGAGAAGGCACAGCGTGGATGACAAAGATTCTGACTCGTATTCGAGCTGGTCAGGGACGTCTTGAGGATCTGGATCTGCTGATGGAAGTGGCCGGATCGATGGGCATTATTCCCGGGACCACAATTTGTGGTTTGTCGGACGGTGCTGCATGGCCGGTAAAGAATGCGATCAGCAAGTTCCGTGGTGACTTCGAAGAATACATCAACAGCAAACGAGCCACGGTGACGTCGGCTCAGAAGCTAATGGAAGCGCATTAGTTCAACGAGTTTGGAAAACCGGCGTCAGGAACTGAAAGTCCGCCAGAATGTGGCGGACCAGTAGATTCTGGGTTCCTGATACCTTTTCCTGATACTTTGTGAGTGATTTGAGATTTCAAATTTGAGATCTGAAATTTGAAATTCAGAACCAGGGATCGTCATGGCAACGGTGACAGTAAACGGTAAAGAAGTTGAGATCGGCGCGAGTGAGCGGCTGAACTGTATTCAGGCAGCCTCAAAGGTCGGCGTTGAGATCCCGGCCTACTGCTGGCATCCGGCTCTCTCGGTCGTGGCCAGTTGTCGCATGTGTCTGGTTGAAGTGGGCGATAAGAAACCAGACGGCACTGTGGCAATGCAGCCCAAGCTGGTTCCGGGCTGTCAGACTCCTGCGAAGGACGGAACAGTCATTATCTCGGACAGCCAGAAGGTCAAAGACGCGCGAAAAGCGACGCTTGAATATCTGCTGCTGAACCATCCGCTCGATTGCCCTACCTGCGATCAGGCCGGTGAATGTTACCTGCAGGACTATAGCTTCAATTACGGTCGAGGCTACAGTCGCCTGAATGAGCCGAAGAATATCAAGCCGGACAAGACTTATATCGGCGATCAGATCACACTGTTCACTGATCGTTGCATCATGTGTACTCGCTGTGTTCGGTTTACTCGTGAAGTAAGCGGCTCGGCCGAACTGCAGGTCGTCAGTCGAGGTTCACACGAAGAGATTGATATTTTCCCCGGGCATCCGGTAAATAATCCGCTGGCTGGAAATGTCGTTGACCTGTGCCCTGTAGGCGCACTTTGCAGCAAAGACTTCCTATATCAGCAGCGTGTCTGGTGGCTGAAAAGTCAGTCGTCTGTCTGCCCCGGCTGCAGCACTGGTTGCAGCATAACGGTCGATCAAAATGAAGAGCGTGTCTACCGACTTCATCCGCGAACGAACGAAAAGGCTCAGGGACACTTCATGTGTGACGAGGGTCGCTTCGGCTGGAAGTACACGCATTCTGACCAGCGTCTGACCTCACCAGAGGCACGAACGAACGGACACGTAACGTCGTCTGACTTTGACTCAGTCCTTGGTTCTGTTCGAACGGCCTTGAAAAAGGCGGCTCAGGGCAAGGGTAAAGTTGCAGCGGTGTTGTCTCCATGGATGACAGTTGAAGAAGCCTATCTGCTGGCTGGCTTCCTGAAGAGCTTGTCCGGTGAAGTCACTCTGGCGATGGGGCCGGTCCGCATCGAAGGCAAAGACGATCAGTTCCCGAAGGACGTCAAAGGCAACGTCGTTGAGCCTGTGAAGTTCACCATTCGCGCCGAGAAGGCTCCTAATCGTGCTGGCGTTGAAGCCGTGCTGAGCCACTTTGCTGGCGATGTCATGCCATTTGAAGAACTCCTTCGACTTTCATCAACCGGAAAATTCAGCGCGGTCTATCTGGTCGGCGGAGATCCGGAAGGCTGGATCAGTGAGATTCAGGCGGAGGCATTCAGCAAGATCGAAACTGTGATTGTGCAGGACATCCTGTCGTCTCCGGTTTTGAAGCACGCGACTCATGTGCTGCCCTCGGGAACCTTCGTCGAGCGGGAAGGTGTGTTCGTAAATCATAAGGGGCTTGCCCAAATGATTCGTCGGTCTGTGCGAGGACCTGACGGGACTCGTCCGGATGGACGACTTCTGTGGGAGCTTGCGGAACGATCGGGACTCATTCAGACGGATACACTGCGAAGCGAGATTGCTTCAGCGATTCCGGCGTTGGCTGTGATTGGTAATGCGGAACTGAAGGTTAACGGCGTTCTTTTGGACGAGGCCGTCGTCGCTGTATGAAAACAAAGGTGAGCGGAAGGTTTGAACGAGAACTTTCCGATTGATCGCCAAAGGCTCGGCGGACCTTTATCTGGCCCTGCCAGTTGCCGAATGAGGACATAAATTTTATGCCAGAGATTCTGATTACTCTTTTGACCATCGGTGTTGTCGTCGCGGCGATTCCGGGGGTTTGTAACTATTTGATTCTGCTCGAACGCAAATTGTCGGCCTGGATGCAGGACCGCATTGGTCCCAACCGCGTGGGTCCCATGGGGCTGTTCCAGCCTCTGGCTGACGGCATCAAGCTGCTTCTGAAAGAAGAAGTCGTTCCGCCGCATGTCGACAAAGTGCTCTATCTATTGGCCCCTGCCCTGTCCGTGTTTACCGCGATGATGGCGTTTGCCGTAGTGCCATTCGGCCCTGTCGACGATTCGGTTCCCAGCTTCCTGCGTTTCATCATTGCTCCGAATATCAACATCGGTCTGATTTTCATCTTCGCCATCACCAGCCTTGGTGTCTACGGAATTGTTTTGGGCGGCTGGGCATCGAACAACAAGTACAGTGCTCTGGGTGCGATGCGAGCCAGTGCACAAGTCGTGAGCTATGAAATTCCGCTGGGGATGTCAGTGCTTGGGCTGGCACTGATGTCAGGAACACTCAACCTTGAAGAGCTGATGCATCAGCAGACTCAGGGCGGGATCATGAGTTGGAACATCTGGTTTCAGCCTTTGGCCGCAATCATGTTCTTCACAGCGTCACTTGCAGAAGCCAACCGATTGCCATTCGACCTTGCAGAATGCGAACAGGAACTGATCGGTGGCTGGCACACGGAATACAGCGCGTTGAAATGGGCGTTGTTCTTCCTTGGCGAATACACGCACATGATCACGATCAGTTTCCTGACCTCAATCCTCTTCCTCGGAGGCTGGAACATGCCATTCATCGCGGAAGCGACCAGCAATTATCCGGGAGTATGGCTGGTGAAGCTACTCGTCTTGTTCGGCAAGGCGTTTTCATTCATCTGCCTGATGATCATGCTTCGCTGGACAATTCCTCGATTCCGGTTCGACCAATTGATGGAACTGGCGTGGAAGGTCATGATCCCACTGTCGCTTGCGAATTTGGTCATGGTCATGTTCTGCATGCAATTTGGGTTCAATCGTTGGTGGTTGTTCGTCGGTTCACTCGGACTGTTCGCAGCCTGGGGCGTCATCAGTGCGAATCTTCGAGAGGCGGAACTGGCTGCACGACCTGGTTATGTGAAGCCAAAGAAAAAGGCTCCTGCGGTAGCTCATGGTCACGGCCACGCTGCCGGACATCATTGATTTCAGGTTTGAAATTTCGAATTTGAGATTACCAGAACACTGAAAACTGAATACTGAAAACCTACTCTTATGACTGAAACAAAAGCCAAACCGAAGAAGACGGTGGCGTGGGTGGAGGAGCCTCAATTGGGCTTCTGGGAATCCACGTTTGTTCCGGCCATCATGAAGGGTCTGAAAACGACCCTGAAGCATGTGACCGATCGAGCCCCGGTGACGCAGCAGTACCCGGAACAGAAGCCCGATCTGCCTCTGCACTACAGAGGTGTCCACCGGCTGAACCGAGATGAAAAAGATCGCGTGAAGTGTGTGGCCTGCATGATGTGTGCAACCGCCTGCCCCGCGAACTGCATTTCGATTGAAGCTCAGGCAGCGCCGCCCGAATGGCCAGACCGCGATAAGTTTCCGAAGTCGTTTGTGCTGGATGAACTGCGATGCATCTACTGCGGAATGTGCGAGGAAGCATGCCCGGTTGATGCCATTGAATTGACTCACATCTATGACCTGACGGGGGAAACTCGTGAAGCATTGATGTTCGATCGTGAAAAACTGCTCAGCGTTTACGACAAAACAAAAGACAACCCAAGAGATCCGGTCCGAACTCGGCGCGGCATTCTGGGACCTGCTGCGGAGTTTGCATCTCTGCCGACACTTGGTCCGGCCACTGTCGTCCCTGACTCAGATCGATCTGCCAAGAATCCAACTGCGGGTGTGATCAAGGGCAGCCTGGGAGCAAACTCATGATGGACTGGTTACAAGCACACCCAATGACAGTCGTCGGCCTCGTGCTCTGGGCTGTCGGGGTTCTCTGGCTGATGCCCGGAAAGCAAGCCGGTTCGACGCGGCCAAAGATTCCGGGGCTTTTGTTCACAGCTGCAGGACTTTTTGCATTCTGCCTGTCCTGCGGAAAGCCTCAGACCCAATTGGCTGACGAAGTCATGTTTTGGGTCTTTGCAGTCAGTGCCCTGCTCTGCGGAGTGCTGATGATTACGGCGAAGAACCCGGTCTATGCAGCCCTGTGGTTTGCTCTGGCAACTCTCGCGACCTGCGGTCTGTTTCTTCTCCAGAGTGCGCCGTTTCTGGCTGCAGCCACCATCATCGTTTACGCAGGTGCGGTGATCGTCACGTTCCTGTTTGTGATCATGCTGGCTCAGCAAAGTGGTGCTGCCGGTTACGACCAGAAATCCGGTCAATCAGTAATGGCAACCATCTCAGCCTTTGTATTGCTGGGTGCTGTTGCCATGACTCTTCAGCAGGAGAAA
>CANHVD010000152.1 GCA_947463775.1 Planctomycetaceae bacterium
ATGCCTAGATCATGTCCAACTTACGGTGTCGTCGTGACGGGGGCTTCGCGCATTCGGCACAGATGCCATGCACTTCCAGGCGATGACCACTCATGCGAAAGCCGTGGTCCGCAGCAACTCGTTCCAGGAAAGCTGAGATTTCCTCGTTGCGAAACTCCACAAGCTGCTGGCACTTTTCGCAGATGAAATGGTCGTGCTGTGGATATCCGTAATCGTGTTCGTAAACTTCACGGTCGTTAGAACGCGCAACTTTACGGATCAGTCCTGCCTCTTCGAGCGAACTGATGGTCCGATAGATTGTCGCTCGGCTGACGCGTCCACCATCGCGCCGGGGCTGAGTCAGCCGCGCGACGATCTGATCGGAATCGAAATGCTCGTGTTCAGCGAAGATCTCGCGAACGATTGTTTCGCGTTCCTGTGTCAGACGTTTTCCCTGAGTCGCCAGGTACTCCCGAAATTTTTCGACAGGCGATGCTGCGACTTCCTGACGATCGAACTCGTTGACAGCCAGATCACTCACTTTGAACCTCAGAGAAAACGCTGAACCGAGACACTGGCCTGAGCTTGCGATGGTGTGGCTCAAGCGGCGGGGCTGAGTGAAATTCAGATTTCACCCAAAGACGGCCTCAGTTTGGCCAGGATTTCGCGAAATGTCACTCGCGATGCCCAAGAAGCGGCTCTTTTCTGAAAAGCCGCTCGTTGATAGCAGCCAAAATTCGGTCAAACAGACAAATTGTCGTCTTCCAGGCTCTGCAACATCCGCGAAAGCGCCTTTTCGAGGATCTCTTCCGAGTCGTAATCACCACGGGCGATTGCACCACGGATTGCCGCCAGCCTCTCCTTTTGCAGTTGTTCGGCTTCTTCCTGAGACAACTGGTTATCCGTTTCGCTATCCACTGCGCGTTGCGGAGCATCCACTTCGGGCAAATCGGGTTCTGCGGCAGCAGGTTGTTTCTGAAATGTACTCATTGGAGGTATCACGAAACAGGCCAGCGAAGATTTGGACTCAGTATGCGAAACTGGATTGGGGAAATCATTCCCTCAGGGGGATTCGACGGTTTGATTATCGTATTCACGCCAGGATCGGAGGTCCAGTCCCCAATTTGGCTGTTGACGTATCTCCTGTGTGGCCAGCGTGTTTGGTCGATCCAAGCTTTTGGATTCTGCATCACAAAGGGATGGGAGGCCGAATTTAGTTTGGACGTGATCGGAGATAAAGCTCTTTCATCAGCAGATCGATTGCTTTTCCGCGTGATTTAATGGCTCTGTCAAGTTTTTGAGCCTGCTGCGACTGAACAGCCTGACGATTCAGATTTGTCAGTTCTTCAAAGTCGACTTTCCAGCCACTATCTCTGGCAGCCTGCACAAGATCGCTTTGAATTTCTGCAAGATTCGAGAGAAGTGCTTCCGACAGTTCCGAATTGATGACTCGATAAGGCGATGTTGGCAGAAAAGCCGATCGTGAAATGCTGGAGGAATCCGGCATTGCATTTCTTCTTCGTTGCGGCTCCGGGTGCTCCACCGAAGAATCTGGATTGTTGAGTTGCGGGAGAGGGTCTGCCTCTGCATCCGTTGAAGTGACTGTCAGATCATTCTTCGAGATGCGTCGACTGATCAGCCATGCAAAAACTGATGCTGCAACCAAAAGTGCTGCAGCGGCGTTGTTCTGAATGAGCGCAAGGCTGATACCGGACACAAGGCAGATCACAGCAGCAATCGCCAGAAGAGTTTTCCATAAACCAGCACGATGTGCAGACGCTATCTCTGATGTGCGTACCTGCACGACTGGCATAGATCCAGACAGTGCCTCCCCACTAGACGAATGAGGGTAGCTGTCGATCGAGATTACCACGACCGTACTGTTGTCAGACCCTCCCCGACAGTTTGCCAGATTGATCAGCAGCCTGGATGACTCGGTCGGCGGCATTGATCCGACAATCTGTCCAATCTCAGTATCGCTGACGTGATTTGTCAGACCATCGGAACAGAGCAGGAACAGGTCGCCGGGTTCAACCGAAAATGGTCCTTCGATGTCGACCTGGACGTGAGGGTCAGGCCCGAGGCAGCGGGTGATCACATTGCGAGGGTGAAAGAGTTCTACATTCTCTGGCGTTGCTCGACCCAGCCGAATCATTTCCCACTGGAGACTATGGTCAAATGTCAGTTGCTCAATATGGCCGCAGCGGACTCTGTAGACACGACTATCGCCAACATGGCCAACCAAGGCACCTCTTTCGGAGAGACTGAGGACACTGCACGTCGTTCCCATTCCTTCGAATTCACGGTTCTCCCGCCCTCGGTCATTGATGGCTTTGTTTGCCGCAACGATCGCTTCTCGCATGCGACTTTCTACGGTTGTGGCGTTGTTGTTCTTGAAGTAGGCATGCGGGAGTGTGTCGATTGCGATGCGACTGGCCAGATCTCCAACTGCGTGTCCGCCCATCCCATCAGCCACGACAAACAGGTGGCCACAGCGGCTCCACTCCTCTGCATCGTTGCACATTCGAATCTGCAACGAATCCTGATTCATGGCGCGCCGCATCCCTTTGTCCGTGCGCGAGGCGTATTGAACGGATGGGGGTGACGACATGGATGAACTACTTGGAAGCCAATCGCGATGACACGAAACCTCTAATCGCCAAAATGACCCGATGTCGCAGGATTTTGGGGCTCGGCGAAACCTGAGCAGCCAGAGTGTACAGTTAGGGTGGATACTGGCTAGTCAACGGCAGGAAATCGTTGGTTCCGCCTGTCTTCGGGAAAGCAATTGCACTCACGCCTCAAGGTTTAACGCTCAGGGGCCAACCCTCGGTTCGACTGCCAGAGTCAGGTTGGTGAGGCATATTCAATTGGGGGATATATTAACTCTACCCCTCTAAAGCCCTGAAGCAGCTGCTCAGGATTCTTTGACCGGATGGGCTGATTTCCAGCTTCGGCCCAATGTTGTTTCTGAAATCAGTGCTGCCGTCGAAGGGGTGTGGAGTCATGGCCAACTGGTCTTTGTTGGGCCCGACTGACTAAAAGTCTGCTCAACAGGTCAGTTTCCAAGCACAGGATTTGCGGAGGAGAACCCAGCCATCAAGGGGCCGGTTGGAGGTAGAGGGACGCTCCGGACCGTATTCGCAGCTTCTGTTCCAGAAATCCGCAGGTGATTGCTTCACCTCAGTATCGAAATCAGTTTTCGGACATCAATGACTCTGCAGGCTCGAAGTAAGTCTGGTTAGCGAATCGATTTCGTTCCTGAAGCTCCTGGTCTGCAAGAACTGAGATGCGAACCATCTCCGCCGTGCTGTTTACTCCGAGTTTGCGAGCCGCGTTTGCGCGATGTTTTTCAATCGTCTTAACGCTGATCTGGAGCTCCTGAGCAATGCTCTTGTTTGCAAGTCCATTAGAGACGAGCTGCACCACTTGAAGTTCTCGGCGTGAAAGGCGTCGGATCTGCTGCCTTGCTGCGTCACGTCGTGACATCCATGTTCGGAAGGCGACTTCGTCGGAAATCGGTGCTGAAAATGAACCTGATGTCATTGATGGTGCAACTGACTGGATCATCGCTGCGTCTCCAATTTTCTTCTGTGTGCCGTAATGCTCAGGCTTTTGAACTTTGCTGAGTCTGAGTCAGTTTTATGGACTTGAGTTAGAGATTCTATTCGGGTTGACGAACGGGTGTTTATCAACTCCAACCTGAGTAAGTACCTCTATAGCCCGTGATGCGGGCAGTTCCCGTGGGAGTTTCCAGGTAGATACGCCGCGTGGCGAAGTCAGGTCCTGTGATCTGAGGATCACTACCCTCACTTGCGTGAAATTCCCCTGGGGAACGCGCCTTACTGCAAGGAGGATGCAAACACTCCGGTCGTGATGGTTCTCCGTGAGGGAAAACCCGTAGTCGAGCGAAGCCTTCGGCTTCAAATCGTTCAAGGCAGTATTGTCCTTAACAACCGTGCCTGCATCAGGCTCACGTTGCGGACAAGTGAAGAACTATCCCTGGCGCAGCAGAGAGAATCCACGCAGCAGATAGACAAATCCGCTCCAGACAGTAATCGCGACGGCGATCCAGAGTAGCACGTCTCTGACTGCTGGCAGCCATGGCCACGGGAGATCTGTGGAGAGCGAGAGCAGGCTGGCCGTTACTGCAACACACTGGACAGACATCTTGAGTTTGCCTGACAGGCTGGCTGAGAAATCCTTGCCTTCTTTCTCCAGAATTCCGCGGAGGCTGGAGACAAACATCTCACGTCCAATGATGAGGATAACCATCCATGCGTTGACACCAGATCCAGGTGCATCCTGTTTTTCGAGCAGAAAAACGAACGTGCCGCAAACGATCACCTTGTCAACGAACGGATCGAGAATGCGTCCCAGAACAGTGATTTGTTTGTACTTGCGAGCCAGGTAACCATCGAGCGCGTCGGTCGACGCGGCGAAGACAAATAGAGCGGCGGAAGAAATCCACCAGCCGCCAGTGGTGATCATCGAAAAAAGGACAATCGACAAAAGCAGCCGAGTCGCCGTTACGAAGTTTGGCATATTGAGCGATTCACGCCCAATGACCGCTCCGCGTTTCGGCTCCGATTCTGCTTCGGTGCGAGGTGTCGTTTCCGGTGATGACATAAAAAACTGCGTACCAACCTGCGGTCAGAGGAAGTTGAATCCAACGGGCGGTGAACGGATATCATGATCGGTTGATAAGTCCCGCCGAGCACGGTCATTGCTGACACCTGTCGTTGGACCTTTGTCCGTAATCGACATTCCTGGTTACAGCCGCCTCGTCAGCAGATTACTCTTCCTCGCCCTCATCATCAATCATGGACACCATGCCGACGAGGTCGTAATCCTGACGCTCCATGATTTCAACGGGCACCATGTCCCCGATCTGGAGTTCAGAACCGGTCACAATCACGTTAGAGTCGATCTCCGGGGCGTCGGCAAAGGTACGGCCAACATAGACTCCGTCACCGACTTCTTCGTCGATGATGACATCCAGTTCGTAGCCGATCATTCTGTCGGCATGCTCGAAGGCGATCTCCTGCTGCAATTCCATCAAGGCGTCGCGCCGGGCTTCTTTGACTTCTTCAGGCAAATGGCCATCGAGCTTGACCGCAGGTGTGCCGGGTTCAAGCGAGTATGTGAAAACTCCCATACGCTCAAAACGAGTCTCTTTAACAAACTGCTTCAACTCTTCGAATTGCTCGTCGGTTTCTCCCGGGAACCCAGCAATGAACGTCGTCCGCAGGACTACGTTTGGAATCCGTTCACGAAGCTTCTGGACGAGTTCTCGGGTCTGTTCACTATTCACGCGGCGCTGCATTCGTTTCAGCACATTGGAATTGATGTGCTGCAGAGGCATATCAAGGTACGGCAGGATGTTGCGTGAGTCGGCGATAACGTCGATCAACTCATCTGAGAAGTTAATCGGATACAGGTACATCAGGCGAATCCAGTCGATGCCTTCGACCTTCTGAAGTTGTCGCAGCAGCTCTGCCAACTGAACCTTGCCGTAGAGATCCATTCCGTAATAAGTGGTGTCCTGAGCAACCAGGATCAGTTCTCGTACTCCATCGTCGGACAATTCACGGGCTTCATCAAGAATCATCTCGATAGGCTTAGTGACGTGCTTACCGCGCATTGACGGAATTGAACAGAACGTACAAGTGCGATCACAGCCTTCCGAAATCTTCAGGTAAGCGTAGTGGTCTGGCGTGATTCGCAGGCGGGACTGATCGTTCATCGCTTTGATTGGGGCCGGGCGGAACAATTCACGTTGTTCTCGAGCACCTCCGACAAGTCGATCGGCAACCTTGGTAATCTCATCTCGTCCAAAAACGCCCACAACATGATCAATGTCCGGCATCTGTTTTAGCAGTCCGCCGTCGGCTTCAAGTCGCTGGGGAAGGCAACCCGCGACAATGACGCCCTTGGTTTTGCCAGCTTTCTTCAGATCCAGCATTTCCTGAATGACGGAGCGGGATTCTGCTCGTGAGCTTTCAATGAAGCCGCAGGTGTTAACGATGACGAAATCAGCACCTTCCGGCTCAGAAACGAGTGAATAACCATCCAGAGACAATGACCCCAACATCTTCTCGCTATCGACGAGATTCTTGGGGCAGCCCAGGCTGACGAAGGCATATGTTCCCTTTGTCTGGCGTGGATCGAGAGGCTCTGACGAGCTGGCTGGAGATGACGGAGCAGATAGGTCAATAATCGGGAGAGAGGCCATTGGTCTGATTAGTTCCTGGTGGTTCAAAGACTCGCAGTGCGAGCAAAAAAGCTGATTGGGTTGCTCAACCGGTTGCACGCATTACCAGCCCGGAAGGCTGAATGCGGACAACTTGAGCGATCGTGCGGTCTTATGCAGCCGCTCGGTTCGGGAGCTGAATAATCGCTCATTTTCGCTCCACAGTGTACCGACGCCGTCAATTAAGGCTATGACCTCCTTGGTCGATTGCTTGGTTTTCCCGCATCAGCCCGACGCCTCAACGGAATCCCGCTTCCTGAGAATCCCCCTGCTCCGTTTCTTGTACTCACGTTCCTGCCGTGAAATACTTCGTCCACAAAATTACTTTGGCACCGGCGGGAACTTTGATTCCTGAGCAGTACAAGGTTTCCCGGTACCCTCTTCAGGCTGGCCGTTTTCAGGGAAATTCAGCGTTTATTTGCCCACCCGGCAAATAAGTGCGATTCCTGTTGTTCTGCCGGTCGGCACTTAGTCTCCTCTCACGGATCTCAACCAATCATGCTTTGGGAAGTGGAAATTCTGCCAATCGGCAGCGAAAAGGACTACGAAGGTCAGCGAGTTTTGGCGAGTGCCAGGAGCCAGGGGATTGCCGGCCTGAAATCGGTCATCTCGGCCCGGACGTTCCTGATCCAGGGGGAATTAACGCCGGAGGATATCAATCGAGCGGCTGAGCAACTGCTGGTCGATGCTGTTACGGAGCAGTTTCATGTTCGCCAGTTGCCTGCTTCGTCAGCGGACGATGTCGGTTCTCAGGCTCAGATTTTGCTGAACGTTCTGTTGCATCCCGGCGTCACCGATAGTGTTGCCGAGAATGCCGTAAAGGCATTGACGCGACTGAATCTGAGCGTCACCAATGTTGCAACCTGTCGACGATATTGGATCACTGGTGATCTGGGTGCGGCAAAGCTGACGCAATTGACGAAGAAGGTCTTATCGAACGATGCGATCGAATATGTCGTGAAAGGGCCTTTGCAGATTAAGGACTTGTCGCTCGGAAGCGAATACAAGCTGAAGCTGTCGACAGTTCCGATTCGAGACATGAACGATGATGAGCTGATGGTTCTCAGCAAAAAGGGACAGCTCTACCTGAGCATCGCTGAGATGAAGACTGTTCAGGATTACTTCCGATCGTTGCAGCGCGATCCTACCGATATTGAACTGGAGACCGTCGCTCAGACTTGGAGTGAGCACTGTTCACATAAGACGCTCGGTGGTCGAATTCACTACGTCGAAACTTCCGCAGGCAAAGTCGTCCGCGATATTCACTTCAACAGCATGTTGAAGGAAACAATCTTTGCTGCGACGGTGCAGATTCGTGAATCGCTCGGCAAGGATGACTGGTGTGTCAGCGTCTTCAAAGATAACGCTGGCATTGTAAAGTTTGATGATCGCCAGAATGTTTGCATCAAGGTCGAAACGCATAACCATCCGTCCGCGATTGAACCGTACGGTGGAGCCAACACAGGACTTGGCGGAGTAATCCGCGATCCGCTTGGAACCGGGCTCGGGGCTCGCCCGGTCTGCAGCACTGACGTTTTCTGTTTTGCTCGACCGGATTACCCCGCTGATCAACTGCCGCCGGGAGTTCTGCATCCACAGGCAGTGATGCAGGGAGTTGTCTCCGGCGTTCGAGATTACGGAAACAGAATGGGGATTCCAACTGTTAACGGTGCCGTCTGTTTTGACGATCGCTATCTGGGTAATCCCCTGGTTTACTGCGGCAACGTGGCGATGATTCCTGTCGACAAATGTGACAAGAAGGTCAGCCCCGGTGACCTGATCGTTTCTGTTGGAGGACGAACGGGTCGAGATGGAATTCACGGCGCGACGTTCTCCTCCGTTGAGCTAACAGAAGAGAGCGAGCACATCAGCGGAGGCGCCGTTCAGATTGGCAATCCTGTCACCGAAAAGATGGTGGCCGATGTGATTTTGGCGGCACGCGATTTGAACCTCTATTCCGCCATCACCGACTGCGGAGCGGGTGGCTTCAGCAGTGCCGTTGGCGAAATGGGAGAAGATACAGGAGCCGAAGTCTGGCTGGATAAGGCACCATTGAAGTATTCCGGATTGTCTTACACAGAGATCTGGATCTCGGAAGCTCAGGAACGAATGGTCCTTTCGGTGCCTCCTGCAAACTGGGAGCAGTTCCGGGATTTGTGTGCCTCCGAAGGCGTGGAAGCGACCGCGATTGGTCAATTCACAGATACGAAGCAACTGGTTCTGAAGTATGGTGAGACAAAAGTTGGCGAAGTCAGTATGCACTTCCTGCATGACGGCCGACCGCCGGTCATTCGGGAAGCTGTGTACGAGATCAAGGAATCTCAACTCGCTCAGGGGGCTGAATCAAGTAAAGCCGACTACACGGATGATCTGAAGAAGATCCTTGGCTCACTGAATGTTGCCAGTAAAGAGTGGATCATTCGCCAGTACGATCATGAAGTTCAGGCTGGCAGCGTGATCAAGCCGCTGGTCGGAATTCACAACGATGGGCCGTCCGACGCCGCTGTTGTTCGCCCCGATTTGAACTCCAGTCGTGGTCTTGTAGTTTCCTGCGGAATCAATCCACACTTCGGCGATCAGGACCCCTATTGGATGGCGGCCAGCGCCATTGATGAGGCTGTGCGAAACTGTGTCGCTGTTGGAGCGGATCCGAACCGCATCGCGATCCTCGATAACTTCTGTTGGGGAAATACAGAGCGTCCGGAAACTCTGGGAACTCTTGTTCGTGCTGCTGTCGGCTGTCAGGACATGGCCGTGGCTTACGGCACACCGTTTGTCAGTGGAAAAGACAGCCTGAATAACGAGTTCAGCTACGAAGATGGAAGTGGAACTCGTCGTACGGTTGCTATTCCTTCCACGTTGCTGATTACTGCCCTTGGTCAGGTCGACGATGTTGAAACCTGTGTCACGATGGATCTTAAAGGCTCTGGCAATCTGCTTTACCTGATTGGTGAAACCAAAGACGAGATGGGCGGAAGCCACTACAATCTTGTCAATGGCCTCAGCGGTGGCAAGGTACCGACTGTTAATAAAGAGATCGCTCCAGGGACCTTCCGGGCATTGCATCAGGCCATCAAGCAGGGACTTGTTCTTTCCTGCCATGACCTCAGCGAAGGTGGCCTCGCAGTTTCCGCGGCTGAGATGGCGTTTGCTGGCGGAGTAGGTGTCCAGATCGAATTGAAGGCTGGTTCGATTGTGTCGCTCTTCTCTGAGAGTAACACGCGATTTCTTGTCGAGGTCGCTGCTTCTTCAGAAGCTGCATTTAACAAGTTGCTCGCCGGTGTGCATGTCGAGAAGCTTGGTGTGACATCAACTGGTGAAGAGCTGATCATCTCTTCTTCCGGGCGGCAGCTTGTGCGGGCCAGCCTGAAAGATCTGAAAGCCTGCTGGCAGAAGCCACTCGCTTAAAGGTGCTTTGTGGCCACGTTATGAAAACGGCTCGTCGCAACTGCGATGAGCCGTTTTCATTTACGCATTGAATTGTGTTTGGGGTGAGGGACGAAGCTCAGTTTTTGAGCTTGGCTTTCCTTGCGTCGATGATGGCGTTCGGATCTGTCGGAACAACCAGGGGCTCGACGTACTCCAGAAGGTCTCTCAAAGCGATGACCTTGTATTTTTCGAGATGAAGGTACTTCAGGTAAGCTTCGAAATTCTGTTGGCTGCTGCTGACCCAATCGTGAGCTGTATCTGGAACGCCGTGAAATTGGAGAATCGCGATTCGACCATCCCGAGCTTGTTCGGCGGCTCGAATCAAATCCTGAATGGCCCATTTGGGTCGAGCGTCGCCAGCGGATGGCAACAGCATTGGATGATCACTGCCGGGCTCAAACGCAAATCCGCGCCCTTCTTCATAGGGATACTCGGGTGCTCCGCCACGACGAGCGAATTGAATGCCATGCTTTTGCAGAACAGCGAATGCCGCTGGAGTTGTTGCATTTCCCGGCCAGGCAAAAGTTGTCGGTAAAGGAATTCCGTGAGCCTTACATTGTGACTCGATCCCCTGGAGTTGTTCATCAAGGCGATC
>CANHVD010000153.1 GCA_947463775.1 Planctomycetaceae bacterium
GAAATCTGGGTCATTAGTGGCGATTACAAGATTGAACCGGACCGCACATGCACTCCGTTTGAGCATGTGAAGTGCCATACATTTGTGACGGAATCAACGTTTGGGTTGCCAGTCTATCGCTGGCCAGCTCAGGAATATGTGTTCGAAGACATTAATCTTTGGTGGAAGCAGTGTCGAGCTGACAATGTGGCTGCGGTGGTCCTGGCGTATTCCCTGGGGAAAGCTCAGCGCGTCATCGCCGGAGTTGATGCCTCTATAGGCCCCATCTTTTGTCATCCCTCAGTTGAACTGCTGAATCAGGATTATCGAGCGACGGGAATTGAATTGCCGGCGACATGGTTGCCAACACAGGCTCCTGCGCGAAACGACTGGGGTGGCGTGCTGGTCATTGCTCCGCCGATGGTCTCAAATTCGGCGTGGATGAGCCGATTCGGGAAGACTTCAACGGCCATCGTATCCGGATGGGCTCTGACCCGGGGAACTCAACGAGCAAGATCGGTTGATGTGGGCTTTCCACTTTCTGATCATGCGGACTGGCCTGGTTTGTTGACTGCGATTGAGCGATCAGAGGCCGACCAGATCCTGGTGACTCACGGTTATACTCGTCCGATGGTTCAGTGGTTGCGAGAGAACGGCAAGCAAGCTCGCGAGGTGGTGACAAAATTTCACCCGGATGGAACCCAGCGGACTGATCTATTGTTTGCGGATTCGTAGCTCATAGAAGATCAGGCTGATGATCAACGTACGTCGCCGACAATTGTCACTCGTCATCATCGCGTTGTCATTTCTTTGGCTGTCGCCATTGCTTTATCGACCGTGGAACCGGTCCAGACTGGTCGATGTCTGCGGTTTTGTGATCATGCTGTCCTACGGGATCTTTCGTTTTATCGCGTCAGGACTGTATCGGCCGCTAAAGAAGAACTGGACGCCGCAGGAAGCCAGTGATCGTATCAAAGCACTGACACAGATGTTGGCTTTTGAGAGTGACGATCGAGCCGAGTTACTTCATCAACGAGCCATGCTGCAGATCTCGCAGCAGGAATGGGAGGCAGCGGTTGAGGATTTCACCGAGGCACTCAAATCTGTCCCGGAAACACCCGGAGGAGCCCCTTGGCAGATTGAGGCGTACCATTATCGTGGAACTGCGCTCGTTCGTCTGGAGCGATTCAAAGAGGCGATGCAGGATTTAACTTTGGCCATTGTATTCAATGCAACGTACAAGGCTGTATATCCCAGCCGCAGAGTACCCGTAGAGCCAGCAGAATCGATGGCTGAACGGGCCGACTGCTATCTCGCTGAAGGAGACTATGAGCGAGCAGAGAGCGATTTGCGGAGTGCAATCCCGCTCCTTGAAGGAGAGTATCGAGTCAATAGTCTCATGCTTCTTGCGACAATCCTGGAAAGGAAACAAAGTCAATGGCAGGAAGCTCTCGAGCAATACGATCTCGTCCTGCAACAGGTCTCAACTTCTGCAAACATTTTATCTGCAGACAATCTAATGGTGACCGCCAGCACTCAGGTGGCTCGCGGACGAATTCTGTCAGCCATGCATCGTTTCGACGAAGCAGTTGCTGCGTTTGATGATGTGATTTCCGCGATGAGTGCCGCAGAAGATCTCGATGAAGACCTGAAGAATGCAAGGTTGATGCGAGCAGAGGCATTGCTGCATTGCGGTGAACCTTCAAAGGCGGCATTGGACGTTGAGTTGGTGCTGGCGGCAAGTCCTGGCGATTTGCACGCTCGAGTTTTGCGGGCATTGGTCGCGGCTGAGAATCAACAATTTAAGTTGGCCGTTGATGAGCTTCAGGAAGTCCTTAAGCGTGAACCAGACAACCTGCATGCACTGCGGAATTACGCGGTCCTGCTGACCGGGGCCCATGACGACTCATTGAGAGACGGAAACCGAGCACTCGACATTGCCGAGAAGCTGGGACCTCAATTGGGAATCGACCACTGGTTCGTCCTTTCAATCCAGGCCGCTGCTCACGCGGAGCTCGGAGACTTCCAGAAGGCTGTTGAGTTTGCCGCGCGGAGTCTTGAAGCGGCTCCGGAAGAGCAGAAAGCAAGCAGGACGCGACGCCGGGATCAGTTTCGACAACATCGCCCGTTTCGGTGTGAACCGTTGGCTGCTAACCATCAGCAGGCAAAACGCAGCCAATGATTTTCGTTGGTTCCAGATCTGATGGTCACCTCTAACCGCGTTCTTTTCGCAGCTTGTTACCGGCCTGAATCAGAACGTTGCGTTCGCGCTGGGTCAGGCTCGCTTCGCCTTCACGATTGATCTTGTCGAGGATTGCATCCATCTGGGCGTGAAGATTGGAATCGGTCGCTGCCGGTGGGGCAAAGATCTTGAGTTTACCCTTGTTGCGACGCTTCATCGCTATGCGTCCGGCGAAGTTATCCCACCAGCGACTAAGCTGCATGTGTGATTTGAAGTACAGATATCCAAACAGCAGACCGCCAAAATGCGCGGCATGGGATACTCGTGTGCCACTCAGTTGTTCCATCAAGACGGGCAACAGCATGAAAACAGCAAGCACCCAACGCATTTCCATCTGAAACAACCCCATCAACATCACGCGTTGTCGAGGGTAATGCATTGTTACGACACCAAACATCGCACACACTGCTCCGGAAGCTCCGATGACAGCCGCGTTTCTGTCCATAACTGTATAGACGACGACTGCCGACATGCCGGCGAACATCGCCGAGCAGCAGTAAAACCACAACAGTTCCTTCTGCCCCAACAGTCTCTGCAGCGTCTCTGCAGCAAAGTACAGCGTCATCATGTTGAAGATCAGGTGGAATGGATCGTTGACGCTATGGCAGAAGGCATAGGTCAATAATCGCCAAACCTGACCGCGTTGATAGAGATCGGGGCCGCTGAGATCCAGCCAGCGAGTCACGACGGAATCACCATTACGAGTTGTCAGGAGCTGCAAAATGAAAACAGCGACCGTGACAATGATCAGCTTGACCTGCACAGATGACGCCGAAAAGCGCATCGGTCCAGGACCATCGTATTCGTCTCGCAGATATTCCCGATTCTCAATGCCCATTTGGACGTCTCAGTAGCGGAGCTGGTTTATGGCAACTTACGACTGCATCTTAGGTCGCAGTGTGGAGATCGTCGACTTGAGTTATCCGGAGGGTTGACTTCTGGCAGGGTTTGTTGCCTAAGGTGAACGTGGTGAGCAGAATCGCTGTAATCGATTCCAGCCTGCTCAGCGGCAGGGCTGGAATACAGCAGGTGATCACGATTCGTTCTAAGGGCTGGTTGTTTCACAGGCTGGAAGTGCTGGCGAATTACAGGGATTTGCGCAGGAATCAGGCTTTCTCAGGGGGGGAAAGCTGTTCGAGTTCAATGAATTCGGGGCTCTTCCTCTTTCGAAACGCAAAAATCGTCGATACCATCCGCGATCTCTAAACACGAGATGATGTACATGTGTGCGCGCTGGCGGTGGTGGACTTTTAGTCCTTCTGTCGTCGAAATGTAAGCTCAGTTCGTATCCTGCCGGGAACCCGGTGACGGTTTGCGGCAGTGCGAAATGTTGACCAGTCTGCGGTGGACGGGATCTTTTCCGGTCTTGTCCTGCGGGCGGAAGCAGGTCAGGCGTTTCAGGTCTCTGCGGCCGTTGCGGTTGACTCTCCATGCAGGCGCTGGGGATGCGGACACTGGGCATCAGACACCAGGCATCATGGCAAGATGGGGACAGGCAGCCTGTTCTCATCGAACAGCCACGAACCGAATTATTCGATTGGCTGTCCCTGTTTTTTGCGGCAAGCCCGCGGATTTCGTATCTTTTTTTCAGACTGAGGATCGTTCTGCAATGACTGACATTACCCTGCTTCGCAACATCGGGATCTCGGCCCACATCGACTCAGGGAAGACGACTCTGACCGAACGCATCCTGTACTACGCCGGTCGAATTCACAAGATCCGCGAAGTGAAGGGTGGAGACGGCGGCGCGACCATGGACCATATGGACCTGGAACGCGAACGCGGGATCACAATTACCTCCGCTGCGACTCGCGTTGAGTGGAAAGACGAAGAACTGGGAACGCTGCACCCGATCAACATCATTGACACACCAGGACACGTGGACTTCACTGTTGAAGTAGAACGTTCTCTGCGAGTTCTCGACGGAGCTATTCTGGTTCTGTGTGCGGTCGGTGGTGTTCAGAGTCAGTCTCTGACCGTAGACCGTCAGATGCGTCGTTACGGCGTACCTCGTATTGCGTTCATCAACAAGATGGACCGCATCGGTGCTAACCCTGCCAAGGTTATGTCAGCCATGAAGGACAAACTGAAGTGCAATGCCGTGCCACTTCAGATTCCAATGGGTCTGGAATCCGCTTTCCAGGGCGTGGTTGACCTGATCCGCATGGAAGCCGTTTACTTCGAAGGCGAAAAAGGCGATGACGTTATTCGCAAGCCGATTCCTGCTGAATTCAAGAGCGATGCTGAGGCCGCTCGTCGCGAAATGCTGGAAGAACTGTCTCTTCATGACGACGATCTGATGTCGGCTTTGCTGGAAGAATCGGACGTCTCCATTGAGCAGATCCGAGCGATTATCCGAAAGGCAACACTTGCTCAGCAAATCGTGCCTGTTCTGATGGGAACTGCATTCAAAGACAAGGGTGTTCAGGAAGCTCTTGATGCCGTGGTTCGCTACCTGCCTTCACCGCCAGACCGTGACAAGTACGCGAATGACTACAGCAAGCCAATTGGAGAAGACGGTAAGCACCCTCGCGTGCTTCTAAGCGACTCCAACGACGCGCCAGTTGTCGCGATGGCGTTCAAGACCGTAGTCGAAAGCTTCGGTCAGTTGACCTACACCAGAATCTACCAGGGTAAGCTTGTCAAAGGTCAGGCTTACGTGAATGCTCGTACTGGCCGATCAGTTCGATTCGGTCGACTCGTTCGTATGCACGCAAACGACCGTGAAGATATCGAGTTCGGTGAAGCTGGCGACATTATTTCCATCGTCGGTGTTGACTGTGCGTCAGGGGATACCTTCACATCAGAAGGTCTGCAACTGTCTCTGGAAAACATCTTCGTCGCCAACGCAGTTATTCGCCTGTCGATTGAACCGAAGAAGCGAGACGACGCAGATAAGCTCAGCAAGGCTCTGGAACGTTTCCGTCGCGAAGACCCAACGTTCCGTGTTCTGACTGACGAAGAAACCGGCCAGACGCTGATCGCCGGGATGGGTCAGTTGCACCTCGAAATTTACGTTGAGCGAATCAAACGTGAATACAAGTGTGAGTGCATCATTGGTGAGCCACGCGTGGCTTACCGAGAATGTCCAACGAAGTCCGTGGAGTTCAACTACAAGCACAAGAAGCAGTCTGGTGGTTCTGGTCAGTATGCTCACATTGTGGGTGTTCTGGAGCCACTGCCGGAAACTCACGAGACCGCTTACGAGTTCGTTGATGAAGTTTCTGGCGGCCGAATTCCTCGCGAATTCATTCCTCCTGTTGACGCCGGGTTCCAGTTGAGCCTTCCAAAAGGACCTCTCGGAGAGTACGAAGTGGTTGGCGTCCGTATGCGATTGCAGGACGGAAGCTACCACGACGTGGACTCATCGGAAATGGCGTTCAAGATCGCTGGTATTGGCTGTATGCGAGAAACTCTGCGTAAAGCAGACATGACTCTGCAGGAGCCAATCATGAAGCTTGAAATCGAAGTGCCAGACGAATATCAGGGTCAGGTTACCGGTCACCTTTCCAGCAAGCGTGGGATGGTCACAGGCTCCGAAGTTAATGGCGGCGTTTGCGTGATCAACGGCGAAGCTCCGCTGTCTGCGATGTTCGACTATGCAAACGAACTTCGCTCCATGACTCAGGGTAAGGGAACGTTTAGCATGGAATTCCTTGCTTACCGCCAGGTACCTCGTGGTCTGCAGGGCGAAATTCTGGAACGCCGTCGCAAAGAGAAAGAAGCTCAGGCTGCTGCGAAGTAGTCTGCTGAATCTTGCTCATGACGTGAGTGTATTCTCGATGCAGCACTGTGGCTTTTGCTACAGTGCTGTTTTCGTATTCAGCCGCCAACGGAAGGGTCGCTGCTTCAACATTGAGGCCTCCTACACCGCCTGCTCTTCGGCTGCTCTGTGACTTCACCGCGATTAACTTCAGGCTCCGATGATGTGCTCGTGACGGGCGTGGGACTGGTCACGCCGCTTGGCAATTCTGCGGATGTCACATGGAATCGCCTGCTCGCCGGAGACAAAGCCGGGTGCATTCTGACGACGTCCGACATTGATCACTATGAACAACTCGTCCGCATTGAAGGGCTAAGACTCCACGGTGCGCCGGTAAATTCAGCAGGCCTCCGGCAGTCTCTGATAGAATCGAAGCTGCTGACAAACCTTCCGCCGAATGTCATCGACACATGGCTTTCCGAACCGCTCGTGGCGATGTCACTTGTGGCGTTCATCGAAGCGGTTGCTCAGGCGGGGTTGGCTGATACCTTTGCCTCACGGCGAGAGGCCATTGCGACTCGAACGGCAGTTGTCTTTGGCAGTAGCAAAGGTGGCCTGCGAACGATTGAACGGCTGGCTGAGTTGATGAGATCAGGCGATGCCGACGATCAGCAATGTACGCCCCTCACCACCGAGTTTGATCTGCTCTGGCAACATGCCTTCGCCACCGACAGCGCGACGCGAGCCATTGCTGCGATCTCAGGTGCAACGGCTGGTGTCAGTTGTCCCGTCGCTGCGTGCGCGACGGGGCTGATTTCTGTGCTGCAGGGGGCGGCCATGATTCGCAACGGGCTATGTGATGTCTGTATTGTCGGAAGTGCTGACGCCGGTTTGCGAGCGTCAGTGATGTCTTCGTTTCATCGCTTACGAGTCACCTCGCGACATGCCGATCCCGCAAACGCATGTCGTCCTTTTGATGTTGATCGAGACGGATTCCTGATCGGTGAAGGAGCCGGCGTGTTGATCCTGGAATCTCGCCGCCATGCGGAATCGCGAGGAGTTCCGGGGATCGCTCGAGTTCATGGCGGCCTGTGGTTGAGTGATCCCACCGGGATGACTCAGATCGATCAAAGCGGCTCCATCGTGGCCGAAGTTCTACAGCGCAGTTTCAGGAAGCATGGTTTTCTCCCCGATGTCATCAGCGTGCACGGAACCGGGACAGAAGCCAATGATCTCGCGGAAGCTCGCGGAATCGACGCGGCCCTTGGTAACAACACTCCGCAATGCTTCGGCGTCAAAGGAGCAATGGGGCATCTGCTGGGAGCCGCGGGAAGCGTCGAGACGATCCTGACCATTCTTGCCCTGCGCGATCAGATTATCCCCGGCACGACCAATCTGCGGAATCAGGACCCGAACTGCAAGCTTCGTCTGAGATCCACATCTGAAAAGTTACCCGGCCTGCAGCGAGCGGCCAAGCTGTCTCTGGGCTTTGGTGGTCATGTGGCGTGTGGACTGTTTGAACGTGAGTAAGTCCTCAACGAGCAAAACATGAGTTGTGGCAGCATCCTAAATCCATCGGACAGATCCATTCCTTTACAATGCTTGTCGTTAGTTATTCCAGCCGCTCAGGACTCACCACCAGGGCGTTTACTTCAGGAGCCATTGCCCGTGGCCATCCAGCGTCTGGTTCTCGGGAGATTGAGGCCGATGATGACGCCAATCTCGGCTACGAGCTGAACCGTCAGGAAGATCTGTCCGTTTCGCAGCTCTTGTGGGCTTAAATCGGCACGAACCTCCGGGGCCGAGTTAAGACTCCAAAGCATAAACGCGCTGATCAGCGTCATCATGACGGCCGCGATAGTAGCGGCGAGCCCAGTCTGGCCGTTGCGTTCGCGAATCCCCCAGACAACACGGGCCTCCACAGCAATTCGTATTGCCGCAATCAGCTTCCAAAGAACGTCGTCTGGCGAAATCAACACCCAGAGATTTAGGACACCAAGCACAGCGATACTGGCAATTGCCACCATGCCTTCGATGGGAATGACTGGTGATTCGCTCGTCTCCGCTCCTCGTTCCAGCGATGCTTTCCGTCTTGCTCGCCGCGCAGGGGCAGGCAATGCCGATTGTTGATCGTCCTGCCAAGTCTCGTCGTAACCCCAGTCTTCTTCGCCCGGAGGCTCCGGCGCCGCAGCCTTACGTCTTGCGACAGAAGCCCTTGGTTCTGCCGATTCAGGCTCTGCAGATTTTTGTTGTTCAGGCTTGATCGCCGGAACGCTGACAATCGCCTCGCAGTCTTTGCAGCGAAAGGACTTACCGGCAATCTCATCACGAACAACAAATTGACGCTGACATTGAGGACAGGCGATGTTGATTGGCATTCGCTGTTTGTCCTGTCAGGCCTTGATGATCTCTTGGACAATTCGTCCGTAGACATCTGTCGGACGAAAGTTGCGCCCCGCGTGTTCGAAAGTCAGACGTTCGTGATCGACACCCAGCAAATGCAGCAATGTTGCATGCAGGTCATGCATGTGAACTTTACCTTCCACAGCCAGGTGACCAATCTCGTCAGTCGTGCCCCAGGAAAAGCCTGGCTTCACGCCACCGCCCGCGAGGAAGACTGTGAAACCGCGAGGATTATGGTCTCGTCCGTCGGAGCCCTGAGAAAACGGTGTTCGGCCGAATTCACCACCCCACCAGACGATCGTATCTTCCAGCAGCCCACGTTGCTTCAGGTCCTGCAGAAGACCGGCAACCGGTTTATCTGTGGCTTTGGCATGGATGGCATGCTGAGGCATATTCGAGTGCTGATCCCAGCGGGGATTTGTCGATTGGTCTGAGTAATTGACCTGCACAAACCTGACACCTGATTCCGACAAGCGTCGTGCCATCAGGCATTGCTTACCGAATTCATCCGTTTCTTTCTCCCCAATACCGTACATTTCTGCAGTCGCTTCCGACTCTTTTGACAGATCAAGGATCTCCGGGGCCTGAGCCTGCATTCTCCAGGCAAGCTCATAGTTGCGAATCACCGCGTTGACTTCGTCGTCCGCATTGTGATTCCTCGCGGACTGCAGTTGATTCATTTGTTGAGTCAGCGAATAACGCCGGCGACTCTGATCCTGTGTCAGCTCCGCATTCCGAATGAAGTCGATCGTCATTTGACTGGCCGGTTGAAACGAACGACCGATGGAAGTCCCCTGACAGACGGCCGGCAGAAAAGCATTCGAGTAATTTCGTGGTCCGCCATTGGCGTCAGAAGGCTGCAGCGACACGAATCCAGGCAGACTTTGATTTTCTGTGCCAAGCCCGTAAAGAATCCATGAGCCCATTGATGGACGCACCTGCGTCGTTGCGCCGGTATGCAGGAACAGAGTCGCCGGACCATGAGCAACTCCTTCCGTATGCACACCATGCAGAAAGCAAAGATCATCCACGTGTTGCCCGATCAGTGGGAACAGATCCGAAACATGTTTTCCGGTCTGGCCATACTGTTGAAATCGCCATAGCGGCTTCATCAGCTTCTGCTTCGTGGATTGTCCGAAGTCACCAAAGCGAACCCCGGTAAAGTCGATCGACTGACCATCTTTCGCAATCAGATCGGGTTTGTAATCGAACGAATCGACGTGACTGGGCCCGCCCTGCATGAAGACAAAAATGATCCGCTTGGCTCGCGGAGCAAACATGGTCGGCCGTTCCAGCAGCGACGTACTGGTAAACGGTGAGGCCAGTGATTCCGCAGCTCGGAGCGTCGACCGGTTGGTGTCGGCGAGCATCGCCTGAAGAGCTAACGCCCCGAAGCCGCAACTGGCTCGGGTCAACATTTCACGGCGAGAGTTGACGGGGGACATCGTGCCTGGCCCTTTCTGAATCGATGGACAGCAGCCATTAAGATTAGCAACAAACATGATCCCGGAAAAGCGCTACCTCGTGGAGCCAGACGAAAGCCGTGGACGCAGTTTTGGGCAGTGAGCAAGTTGCGTCCGTTTGTCAGAGTGTGCGGGGCTCGCAATGTCGCCGAAAGCCCGGGTGTGCTATTCGTAAGTCACTCGCCCTGCTGGTCTGAGGAATAGTCGCGATGGTCTGAGGAATAGTCGCGATGGTCTGAGTCCGCCGGTGATTGCCACGGCCGGATGCAATTCCGACCGGCAAAAGACGCCGTTTCGAGAATTCGAGTGGCCCTCGGAACGGCATCAAGACCCACACAAACGAAAGGATCGTTCCAAACGTCAAATTCGATC
>CANHVD010000154.1 GCA_947463775.1 Planctomycetaceae bacterium
GGTTTCCACTGTTCCAAACAAATGCAAAGCAGTCGTTTGAATGAAAACTCCGAGATCGGATCAGGTCGATCCCTACAAGGCCCCTGAATTTGCTGCACAAGATCCTTTGACGAACGAGGTCGCGGGGAAAGTTTCAACCTTCGCATGGATCGTCGTGCTCCTGCTTTTTCCGGTGGCTTTATTAAACTATCTCGACCGGCAAATGCTGGCGGCCATGAAGTCGTCGATGGTGGGAGACATTCAGGGGATCTCCAATGAAGCTCAGTGGGGCTTTGTGCTCGGCTCGTTCAAATGGGTCTATGCCTTACTGAGTCCGTTTGGTGGCTACGTCGCGGATCGATTCAGTCGACGACTGGTCATTGGATTCAGTTTACTGGTCTGGTCGGCGGTGACCTGGATGACCGCCTGGGTGAATTCTTATGAAATGCTGATTGCTACTCGCGCGTTGATGGGGATCAGTGAAGCCTTCTACATTCCCGCTGCGCTGGCGTTGATTACCGATTTTCATGTCGGTGCCACTCGTTCACGGGCTGTGGGACTTCATCAGGCTGGGATCTATTGCGGGTTGATTGTAGGAGGCATGGCGGGTTTCGTAGCGGAGTCTCCTGCCTATGGCTGGCGCTGGGCGTTTTCGGCGTGTGGGATTATTGGAGTTCTCTACTCGCTGCCGTTGTTTATTTTTCTTCGCTCGCCGGAACGAAGTGTGGAGAAACAAAATCTGAGCCCTGCTCAGTCGATCAATGAACTTCGGCGCAACCGAAACTTTCTGTTGCTGGTTCTCTATTTCACGTTGCCAGCCATCGCAGGCTGGGTTGTGAAAGACTGGATGCCGGCGATTTTGAAGGAGAAGTTTCAGCTGGGGCTTGGCAAGGCAGGACTCGTTGCGACTTTTGTTCATCCGGCTTCAATTGTTGGAGCGGCGATTGGCGGTTACCTGGCGGATCGATGGATGAAGAAAACCAGTCGCGGGAGGATTTTTGTCAGCGCCATCGGCATGGCCATGTTTCTGCCAGCCCTGTTTGGTGTCGGGAATGCTGCGACGGCGGGCGTTGCCGTTGCAGGACTTGTACTGTTCGGATTCGGCTGGGGATTTTTCGACTGCAATAACATGCCGATTCTGTGCCAGATCGTTCGGCCTGAATTACGAGCAACCGGCTACGGCTTTATGAATCTGGTCAGTATTAGCTGTGGTGGATTCGGAGACTGGGGGTTCGGTTATCTTCGCGACCGGCAGGTTCCGTTGAACGCAATATTTGGTGCATTCGCGGGCGTGGCGGCGCTATCAATCATTATCGTGCTGCTAATCAGGCCTGCGGCAGCCGACGTAAAGTAGGTGCTTCCTGCCGGGCAGCATTTTCGCCGCAGGCGACCCCCCCCTTTGCGACGTTGTGCAACTGAATTCGGCCCGCTTTAATCAAACCACCCGCACACAAAGTCGCGGCAAGCCGCGAAGTCTTTTCCGGAAGAAAGGATCCACAGTAGGTCCTTCGCCCAATATGTACTTCGGAAGCCGAATAATACCCGGCTTTCCATGAGTTCCAGTTTTAACCTAGAATCCGCAGACACTTTTAAACCTCAGTTTTCGTCTGCACGAGCCTTTTCACTTGGCTGCGCCAACCTCTATAGCCGTTCTCGGGTCCACGGGATCGATCGGAACCAGTTGTCTGGATGTCATTCGGGCTCATTCCGCCAGCCTGCGCGCAGCGGGATTGGTGGCGCATCGAAGTGCCGAGAGATTATGTCAGCAGGTTTCCGAATTTCAGCCTGATTGGGCCGTTTTGGGGGCTCCGGATGCGGCATTGCCGGCTTCCCGTGTTGGAATTTCGGGCGGTTCGACAAAACAAGTCGCGTGGCATCAGGGACTGGAAAAAGTCCCAAAGCTCATCCAGAACGCTGAGATTGACACCGTCGTGTGTGCCATGGTCGGCGCTGCCGGTTTGCCGGCCACTTGGGCCGCAGTGGACGCAGGAAAGCGGGTGGCTCTGGCCAATAAAGAGTCGCTGGTTGTCGCCGGGTCACTGATCATGCGTCGAGCAGTTGAGACCGGAGCGGCCGTAATTCCTGTGGACAGTGAGCATAGCGCGATCTATCAATGCTTGCAGAGTGGGCGTCGTACGGATGTTCGGCGAGTCATTTTGACGGCTAGTGGCGGGCCTTTTCGAGGTTTTTCCAAGGATCAGTTGCGAGATGTGACTCCTGAGATGGCGTTGAAACATCCGACGTGGAATATGGGGCCTAAGATTTCCGTCGATTCAGCGACCATGATGAACAAGGCTCTGGAGATCATTGAGGCCCGTTGGTTGTTTGGGCTTGCTCCTGAAGAGATTTCTGTTGTGATTCATCCGCAGTCCTATGTTCATTCATTGGTAGAGTTCCGGGATGGTTCAGTGATTTCCCAGATGTCTCCACCGGACATGAGGCTGCCGATACAGTATGCTTTGATGTTTCCGCTGCGGCCGGACGGGCCCGCTCGGAAACCAGATTGGACCAAGCCTCAGACGCTGGAACTGCTGCCTCCTGATTTTGATGCCTTCCCGGCATTGCGATTAGGCTTTGAAGCGGTTCAGCGAGGCGGAACGTGCGGCGCTGTCCTGAATGCCGCCAACGAAGTGGCCGTAGCGCGATTCTTGAATCGTGAATTGCCCTTCTTCCGGATTACTCAGGTTGTTGAAGATGTATTAAACCACCATCAATTCGATGCACAGCCGACGATGGAGCAACTGCTTCAGATCGACGGCTGGGCTCGGGAGGAAGCAGCTCGGTGGAAGACCTAGCTTTGCAATTTATCGCGGCCACTGAATTATTCGCGGCCACTGATCTGGGCGCTATACTCACCAAGTTCCTGAATATCCTCTCGGTCGTTCTGGGGCTGGGGCTTGTCATCTTCTTTCATGAACTCGGACACTTTGCGGTCGCCAAGTGGTGCGATGTGCATGTGGAACGATTCAGCATCGGGATTGGTCCGATCCTCTGGAGTCGCCAAAAGGGCGAGACAGAATACGCCTTGTCCGCGCTTCCGTTCGGCGGCTATGTCAAAATGCTTGGGCAGGATGACATGGATCCGAACCAGATGACCAGTTCGGAGATTGCTGAGAACCCTCGTTCCTATTCGGCGAAGACTGTTCCTCAGCGAATGGCCATCATCTCAGCCGGTGTGATCATGAATGTGATCACGGGGTTCATGTTCTTCGCGACCTGCTATTGGTTTGGCGTGTTTGAGCCAGCACCGGTTGTCGGTTCTGTGATTACAGGATTCCCGGCGTGGCAGGCCGATATTCGTCCGGGTGACCGAATTCTGGCGGTGAACGGTGAATCCATTCGCAGCTTCAGCGACCTTCAGGAAGCTGTGATTCTTTCTGCTGGTGATGTGACATTGGCAGGAACTCATACTGATGGAACTTCCTTCAATCACATCCTGACTCCCCTTCAGTCCTCGTCCGTGCGATCAGTCGGGATTCGCCCTGGAGCGATCGCTCAGATTGCCGATCAGATCGAAAAACCTGAGTTGATTTCTGATGCCGGGATGCCGCTGGAGAAGGCCTCGCCGGAATTCCTACCGGGTGACAAGATTCTGGATATCGTGCCAAAGCTGAATGAAGGCGAAACCGCTCCGGCAACGGCCGATGTTGACGCTGGCAAACCGATGCAGTTTTCATCGTTGCGGTACATGACCTCACGCTATGCAGATCGCGAATTGATCTACAAAGTTGAACGTTCAGAAAAAACGGCTGATTCAGAGAAGCCCGGGCCGACAAAGATTGTTGAAATCTCGGTGCCACCCTCTGAAATTCGCTCGATCGGCCTGTGGATGGCGATGGGTCCGGTGCTGGCTGTTCAGAAAGATTCCGTTGCCGAAAAGGCTGGCATCAAAGTTCGCGACATCATCGTTTCTGTGGATGATCAGGAGCCCGGCAAGACCATTGATCCACTGCAACTGCCCGTGTACTTTGGCGATCGAGGCGGCAAGCCGGTTAAAGTCGTAGTGAAGCGGACGACTCCGAATGGCGATGAGCAGGTGGAACTGGAGTTGATTCCTAAAGTCGATGCGCCAGGTTGGCTGGATTCACCGGATTTCAAAGCCAGTCCGCTCAGTATTCCATCGCTCGGTCTGGGTTATCAGGTTCAACCCCGAATTGCAAAAATTCTGGAAGGCTCAGAAGCTGATAAACTGGGTGTCTTCAAGCCGGACATGAAGATTACTCGGATTGATCTTATTCATTCCGATCCTACATCAGATGCCCCCGATGCTTTGGGTGATGCGAAGACTCCAAAGGAACTGGACCTCGCTACTCTGGATGCGAAAGAGCCCGGAACTCTGGAGCAGATTAACTGGGCCTGGGCGTTTGCAGAGATTCAACGAGTGCCGGACCGACAGATTCGCATCTATTTTGATGACGGTAAGAACAACGGTTCGGAAGTCCTGAAAACTCACGAAGTTGCCACGGGCTGGTATCGCTGGTTTCGCGGATTCAATGGCAGCATCTGGCAGGACGATCGCGAACTGCAAAAGGGAAAAACTTTTAGCGAAGCGATGTCTTTGGGAGTCCGACGAACTCGCAAGACGGCAAACTCAATCTACATGACCCTGCACTCTTTGCTTCGTGGCAGTGTTTCTTTGGATTCGATGAGTGGTCCTGTGGGAATTGCAAAGATCGGCTACATGGTGGCGGAGCGTGGTTTGATTGATCTCATGATGTTTCTGGGATATCTCAGCATCAATCTGGCGATCCTTAACTTCCTGCCAATTCCAATCCTGGACGGTGGTCACATGGTCTTCCTGTTCTGGGAAGGGATCACACGCCGCAAACCAAGTTCTCGCGTGATCGGCTGGGCTCATGGATTTGGGTTGTTGTTCATCATCTCGCTGTTCCTGTTTGTCATGTATGTCGACCTGAGTTCATTGATTGGCGGCGGAGATTGATCTGGTGCCATAGATGAGTTTTGGAGCATGTGATTCGCCGTGTTGATCAGCCCGCTACATCACCTGGATTTCTTGCAGCGTATCGGTCACGAGGTACGCGAGGTGGATGGCGTTCATTGGTTCAACTGCGGGGCTCGCGTCTTTTCCAGTTTGCCATATCACCGAGATGTAGACGCGCATTCGATTGATCTCCGTGAGATCCTGAGATCTGATGGGCTGGTTGCTCGATTCGGTTGTCCAGTTGATCAGGGCGTGCCAAGTTTTCGCATCGTCTGCGATGCGAAGGACTACGACTTTCCGCTTCTGCGCAGTCGCACGCGCACGCAGGTGCGACGTGGGCTGGAAGTTTGCCGTGTGGACAGAATTGAGTTTCAGCAACTGCAGAAACTGGCGATGTCCCTGAATGCGGATACGCTGATTCGTCAGGGGAGAGAAGTTCCGTCGGACCTGCAGAACTATTGGTCACGGTACTATCAACAAGCGGCGTTGACACAGGGTGCTGAAGCCTGGGCCGCATTTGTCGGGGCAGATCTCGCGGCCTATCTGATTTCCTTCATGATAGACGATGTCGCCAATCTGTTGATCGTGCGATCGTCGAGCCAGCATCTGGAATGCTATCCGAATAACGCATTGCTCTTTCAGTTCCTGTCCACGCGACTGAAGGATTCCGATGTCCGCATGGTCAGTTACGGATACGAGTCAATTCAGTCAGATCTGGGTTCGCTGGATCAGTTCAAACTCGGTATGGGATTCCGAAAAGATCCGGTGGGGCAGCGTATCGAGTTTGCTCCGTGGCTTAGTCCCTTCATCAACCGCTTTACTGACGCTGTTACTCGGCGAGTTCTGAAGTCGGTGGGACCGAGTGAAACGGTTTCCAAGTTGCAGGGAATGCTGGACTGGTACCGTGACCAACCGCGGCTGCAGTCTGGTCGCGATTCTCGTCGGGCCGCCTGACAAGGGCATGGCCCTCAACTCAACGGAACCTGGTGGTTCGAGCTTTGAGATGGCCCACGTTGTTTGCTTGCCAGCAGTGGTGAGCGCCGTGTGAGGGTAATTTTGATCAGAGAGTGATTCTGAGCGACAATTGACCTGTCGCATTCCGCGATACCTCAGTCGCATGACTCTCTGACGTTTCTGATATCCCAATGCGGCGCAGGGATTGGAACAGAATCCTGATCGGGGCCATCATCGACACGCAGAATTCTGGCACCCAGCGAGTTTAGCTTGCTGTCAAACTGCTGGTAGCCTCGATAGAGATGATAAACGCGACGAATCTCCGTAACGCCTTTAGCGGCGATTCCGGCCAATACCAGCGCGGCACTGGCTCGTAGGTCCGACGCCATTACCGGCGCTGCAGAGAGAGACGGCACACCTCGGATAACGGCAGATTTTCCTCGTACATCAATGTCGGCGCCCATTCGAATCAATTCGGCCGCGTGCATGAATCGTTCGGGAAACACGTTGTCGGTAACGCGACTCTCACCCGGCACAAGGGTCAGCAGAGCCATCAGTTGGGCCTGCACATCAGTGGGAAATCCAGGATAAGGATTGATATCGGCCACTACAGGGGCCAGTTGTCCTGCGGCGGAAACGTGAAGCCCGTCAGATGATTGTTTCAAAAGGACGCCGATCTCTCGCAGGATGTCCAGAACCGACTGCATGTGTTCTGTGGGAGCATTCTCTATCAGAATGCTGCCACCGGTGATGGCCGCTGCGATGGCCAGAGTAGCGGCTTCGATGCGATCGGCAATAATTGTGTGATGCACAGGACCGAGTTGTTCGACACCCTGAATTTCAATAACAGACGTCCCCTGCCCTTCGATATTCGCGCCCGCAGAATTCAGAAAGCGTGCAAGGTCCGCGACTTCCGGCTCACGAGCAGCATTGCGAATGACGGTTGTTCCTTGAGCCAGTGCTGCGGCAACCATGACATTGCACGTTCCGGTCACCGTCGGGCCATGACTGCCCAACAGATCCAGTTCACATCCACGCAACTGCCGGGCGGAGGCAACGATGTTTCCTGATTCAATGCGGATATCCGCCCCGAGTGCAGACAGGCCTTGCAGATGAAGATCCACGGGACGATGTCCGATTTTGCAACCGCCGGGAAGGGCGACAGTTGCTGTTCCAAATCGAGCCAGCAGCGGGCCCAGCACACAGATTCCCGCGCGCATCTGGCGTACAAGTTCATACGGGGCTATTGTCGACGTAATCTCATTGGAATTCATGACAACCGTGTTGTCGTGTCCACGAGCGATTGAGACGCCCATGCCCTGCAGCAGCGTAGACATGGTCGTCACGTCCTGCAGCTTCGGCACCTGCTCCAGTTGTACATTACCCGTGATTGCCACGCTGGCGGCCAGGATCGGAAGCGCTGCATTCTTGCTTCCTTCGACACGAATTGAACCTGCCAGACGTGTGCCACCAGCAATTCGAAACATCTCCATCGTCAGAGACCTTCCCGGCGATGGATGTGCTCCAATAATCGATGATTGTCGACTTCGTAATCGCGGACTGAGATCCCGAACTCACGCAGCACGGATGCACTAATCCGTGGCCATGGTGAAACCAGAGTTCTGCCGGTGGCCGAGTCATTGACAGGGACCCAGATCAATGCCGTCAAGGGCATGATGCAAATCAGTAAGGCGGCGTTTCCAAACAATGGCGCAGGCTGCAAATTTTTGGACCAGTCCAGCGACAGCAAATGCTCAATCCGACGTTGCATAATTGAGCGACCCGCACCACCGAATCCCAAACCTGCCGATAGTGTTGATGTACGGGAAACACAATAATCTGCCAGTCGTGCCATGCCTCGGAGGAATGCGGTGGCTTGCGTGGCAGAGCGATTGGCCCGACGATCCGATGCCAGTTCTCGTTGGAGTGACGCTTCCCGAGAAGCGATCCAAACCAGCGGATGAAACCAGAAAATGATTTCAACGAGTCTTTGAAGAAAGAGTCTCAGCGGATGCTTGGCTTCAAGGTGGGCCAGTTCGTGGCGCAGGACGGCATCAAGTTCGTCGTCCGGAAACGTACAAAGTGATTCCGGAAGCACGATCACAGGGTGCTGAAGCTGCCAGCAGAAGGGAGTGATCAGATCTTCGCTGGTGAGAACAGCGATGCGGGACGCCGAGAGACGGGCGGCTGTTTCTGGCGAACATCTTGTACGGTCGCCGCTGATTTGCAGGGGGAAGTGTTTCGTTCTGCTGACAAGCCGCGAAGTTGTTATCAATGACCAGACCGTTCTGAACGCCAGAACTGACGCGCCTGTGATCCAGAGGAAACGAAGCAATGATGCAAAGGTCTTCGTCAATTCCGATGCAGCGAACGAGGCCAGCAGAATATCGTCTTTGCCCGAATGGAGAAGTCGCACATGTGGCAACAACACACCTGTCGCCACCAGTAAGAGCACGGCAATATGGCAGATTCCCCAGAGCTTATCAGCCGATTCACTGGAGCTGCATTTTCGGGTCAGTCTCAGACTGATCAGCAGTATGACAGTGCATTGGATGGAAAGTGATAAAAAAAACTCCGGAAAAGCAGAGGACGTCACTGAGTCTCCTCCAGCTTTTTCAGAGCATCGCGAAGCACGTCTGCTGTCTTCTGATCCGCTTCATCTTCTGCCATCAGATTAAGAACCATGGTTGGAAGTCGGTTTCCAAACAACACAGATTTCAGGTCACTCAGGATCGAACGGGAAACCTCATCTCTGGAAACAATTGGCTTATAGACGTAGGCTCGTCCGTCCTTCGTTCGGGATAGAACGTTTTTGCGAGTTGCCAGCAGGTTCAGGGTTGTCATGACTGTCGTGTAGGCAAGCTCACGAGTGAGATTATCACAGACATCCTGTACTGTGCCTTCACCAATTGTCCACAGCACATTCATGAGCTCGAGTTCATATCGAGTCAGTCGATTTTCAGGCACTCCATATTCTCCCGACGATCAGGCGATGAGCATCATTGCTGTTGGCTGCGCCGCAAGCATCTTTGGTCCGGACGCCTATGAACTGTGATGCTTGTAGTAATTCTGAAGGACTGTCGTCGTTTCCGCAGATAAGGTCAAGATTGGCCTCCGACCGCCCGTCGATTCCTGCCCCGAAATCCAATCGCTGTTCGCGATTCAGCAAGGTTTATGGCCAAAGTCTCAATTTCTGGTCACGGTTTCGTCCAGATTCAGCACCAGATTGGCAATCATCGTCCATGCTGCAAATTCAGCGGGCGGAGCAATATCCACTGGCAACGATTCGCCAACCTTGATTGCTTTCAGAGCGGCTTCGTTATCTTCATCGAAGAGAGCCTTCTGCGATGCATAGGCGGCCTCAATCAACTCAAGTTCCTCTGGATTTGGCAGACGAGAGACAACCGCACGGTAGAGGTAGTTGATTCGGCTGCCAACGGTTTTTCCTCCCTCGGAAATTGTCCTTTCAGCCAGATTCCTGGCCGCCTCAAAATGTTGCACATCGTTCATCAATTGCAGGGCCTGCAAAGGCGTGTTACTGCGTTCGCGGCGAGTGCAGAATTGCTCGCGATTCGGGCCGTCAAAATTGCTCATGAAGGGCGGCGGAGCTGTTCGCTTCATGAAGCAGTAAACACTGCGACGATAAAGCGATGTTCCATGATCCTGCATGTAGAATCGAGTATTGCTGTTTTCGTAACCGACCGGCTCCCAGATGTCGTCCGGCTGGTAAGGTAACACGCCTCGACCTCCCATTTTGAGGTCTATCAACCCGCTGACATAAAGAGCGTTGTCACGCAATTGTTCGGCATCCAGTCGGAAGCGAGGACCACGCGCCAGTAGTCGGTTCTCGGGATCTTTCTGGTATCGGACTTCACCGATTTCGGAATGCTGCCGAAACGTCGCTGACGTTAGCAGCGTGCGGTAGAACTGTTTTACGTCCCAGCCGCTTTCGCGAAAGTTTACCGCCAGCCAATCCAACAGTTCCGGATGGCTTGGCAGATCTCCACGTGTTCCAAAATCGTCACTGGTCTTAACCAGCCCTGTTCCGAATACCTGCTGCCAGAGACGATTGACCGTCACGCGAGCCGTCAGCGGATTCTCCGGTGCCAGGAACCATCGCGCGAGGTCCAGGCGATTGGCACGCTGCCCTGTCGCGATCGGCTGCCCGTCTGCATTCTTCAGAACCGGGAACTCTGCCGGAACGTTGGGTTCCACTTTGTCTCCGGGCTTGTCGTACTGCCCGCGAAGCATGACAAATGCA